>JAFPZI010000124.1 GCA_017417365.1 Synergistaceae bacterium | reverse complement strand
TACTTGCCCTGAGCATCTCGGTGAGTTTTTCGCGGACGGCGGTCTGGATTTCGCTCTTGCCGGTCGTGATTACTTCGTCAACGGGGTAATCTGATACTGTACTGCGGATACAGGCAAGCTGCATATTTCTGAGGATAGCTTCAGGGTTGTCTGAGTTGTAGAGGTAAGCGACTGGGTCAGAGACTTTGTACTCTAGATAGAAGTCAATGTTGACGAAGTTGAAGTCCGACGTAATCATGACGCTTTCTTCTTCACGGTTGGTGGTCCGGCCGCGCCTGTCGGTCTCGTAGCCTATGCTTGTTCCGTGAGTGGTCATGTCTACGATGTGGACTCGCTGAAGTATCGGTATCTTTGTGTAGAGCCCAGCGGTGTCTGTGCGAACGATTGTGCCGAACATTGTGATTACTGCCTGTTCCTGTTCGCCGACGGTGTAGAAGCCGTCATAGACCATAGCGGCGATGACGAGGACGATAGCGGCAGTGAGGACGAAGCTCTGACGTTTGAGCAGACGAAGAATAATTTCCCGCATTAATAAATATTCCTCCTTGTAATAGAATAGTTGTTATTATTGCATGAGGGGAGAAAAATTTTATGAGCACTATATACAAGATTTCCCACATGATGACGGTGAGGCTCGTAGTGTGTTGTTTGGGGGGACACCTTGACGGCGCAATATTCCCATCTGTAATAGAATAGCTGCATAAATCACATAAGGGGAGAAAATTTATGAGCACTATATACAACATTTACGGCACGGACTCCCATACCATGACCCTAAAACTTCTTGAGGCAATTGACGCTGTGAGGCTCGTACCATCCGGCGGGAACGTTGCGCTCAAGCCCAACCTAGTTGTTGCCGGACACCCTGACGACGGAGCTACTACACACGCTGGTGTGCTGTCCGGGTGCATCGAGTACTTCAGGGCCGAAGGTGTCTCAGACATCAGCATAATCGAGGGGAGCTGGGTTGGCGATAACACACAGAGAGCAATGAAGACTGCCGGCTATGATGAGATTTGCCGGAGGTATGATGTTCCGTTCTACGACCTCAAGAAGGACAAGACCCGAAGCGTAGATACTCCCATCGGGAAAATTGACGTGTGCTCCCGAGCTCTTGACGCTGGGCTCTTGGTGAACCTGCCAGTCCTCAAGGGACATTGCCAGACGGTTATGACTTGTGCGCTGAAGAATCTCAAGGGCTGCCTTCCCGACCACGAGAAGAGACGCTTTCACTCACTTGGCCTCACAAAGCCGATTGCTGCACTCGGCTCTGTGCTGAAGGCTGGGTTAATCATCGTGGACAGTATTTGCGGGGACCTGAACTTTGAGGAGGGCGGCAACCCTATTCACACTGGGAGGATGTTCGCTGGGACCGACGCAGTGATGATTGACGCATTCGGGTGCTCGTTGATGGGGCTGGAGCTTGGCCAAGTCCCGTATATCCAGCTCGCGGAGAAATTCGGTGTGGGGTCGGTGAAGTTTGGTCCTGCTGTTGACCTCAATGAACCCGTGAACGCGGGGAGCTACCCGAAGCCTTCCGGGACAGTGAGGAGCCTCACGAAGAACGTACACGAGGACAGTGCGTGTTCGGCGTGTTTTGCGGCACTTGCGCGGGCGTTGTACGTTGAGGGTGCGGGGAGGAACAAGAGCATATTTATCGGTCAGGGCTGGAAGGGCAAGAGCATTCCAGATGGTGCAATGGGAATAGGGAATTGCTGCAAGGGTGCGAAGTCTTGTGTGAAGGGATGTCCGCCGAGTGCTAAAGATATTGCGGAGGCTTTCATAGGATAATTTCACGTATTTATATTTGGTTTTTTCCTGAAGTTGCGCTAAAATATCCTTTGTGTTTTTCATGTTTGCTTCTTGACGCTTAGGGGAAGTTTTGTGCCCTCTATCCTTGTTTGAGCGGCAATCCCTAATACTTGTTATGCGTCATCGAAACCAGTATCCTTCCCCCTTAACCACCCAGTGTCTCGACAAAAGGCACTGGGTTTTTTGTTGCGGGGCACTACTTATCCGGGCTTCATGTCAGAGCTGGTGCTAATAGCGTTCCAGATTTCGCACGACACTTCACCATCCCGCAAGAGAACTCCCCACGCCACGTAGATACCTCAAGACGCAACCCCTTCACCTCACCCGCAACTCACTCGATAATTACCCTCATACCCTCGACAGCCTTGACCCTCCCGAACTGTCCGGCCCTCATCTCTTGTCCTGTGCTAATTGCGTTCCAGATTTCGTACAGCACTTCACCATCCCGCAAGAGAACTCCCCACGCCACGTAGATACCTCAAGACACAACCCCTTCACCAATCCCGCAGTTCACTCAATAATTACCCTCATACCCTCGACAGCCTTCACCCTCCCGAACTGTCCGGCCCTCACCCCTTGTCCTGTGCTAATTGCGTTCCAGATTTCGCACGGCACTTCACCACTCCCGCAGTTCACTCAATAATTACCCTCATACCCTCGACAGCCTTCACCCTCCCGAACTGCCCGGCCCTCATCTCTTGCCCTGTGCTAATAGCGTTCCAGATCTCCCCGTGGCACTTCACCTGCCCAATCGTCGTACCGTCCAGAGCACTAATCACTTCCGCTCGCTGCCCAATCATTCCCGCACTTCCCGTCGCAACCTTACGCCGTAACCCCTTCAGCACAAGATACGCACACACCCCGAAGCATATCCCCACAGACAACGACAGTCCCAACGCCACAGACACCGAATACCTCAAGAGTTCACCGCCCGGAGCCCGGAACATGAACACTCCGCCAAGACAGAACACCGGCAGCCCCAGCAGCGTCAAGAGTCCCGAAGTCCCAGCAAGCAAATCTACAACCATCAAGATTATTCCAGAGGCCAGCAAAATTATTCCCGCCCAGCTGAACGGCAGCATCTTCAACCCTATAGCCCCCAACAGAAGCATAACTCCTCCAGCCGTCCCGAGAATAAATCCTCCAGGCGTAATCACCTCGAAGAATATCGCAGCCATCCCACCAGACAGCAGCAAATACGCTATCTCTGGACTCGAGATGAACTGTATGATTCTTTCGGCCAACGACATTTCTACCCTCCGCACACTCACTGGAGACTCTAAAGCTATCCTCACCGACGCTCCGTTTACGCTCACCTTACGCCCCTGCACCGCCTTAAGCAGCGTCTGAACGTCAGAAGCTATTATGTCTATCGTCTTGGCCCTCAGTGCCTCCGTAGCTGTCAGGGATATGCTCTCCGTAATCATCTTCTCTGCGGTCTCAACGTTACGCCCCCTCAGCTGAACAACGCTCCTCATCTGCGCACGCAAATCGTTCATGACCTTCTGCGACATGTCCCCGGAAGCTATATCACTACCTCCGGCCTGCACAGGGTGAGCCGCCCCTATGTTCGTTCCCGCAGACATTGCAGCCACGTGTGAGGCCTGAACGATAAACGCCCCGGCACTCGCAGCACGTCCCCCCGGCGGAACCCACACGCACACAGGCACAGGAGCATTCAGGATACTCTGAACTATCCCGCGCATTGACTCGACGAGGCCCCCGGGAGTGTCAAGCTCAATCACCACAAGAGACGAACTACCAGACGACTCGATCACCTCACGGATATATTCTTCCGCCTGAACTCCTATAGTCCCGTGAAGTTTGGCCAGAGTTACTGTACTTGAGGCCTCTGCTGAACAGGTAATCAGGACAATCATCAACACAACCAAAAATTTACGCGTCATTCTCACTTCTTCCTTTCCAGTGCGTACGAATCGGGGTCCCGCTGAAGTCCTCAAGTGTACGCAGCTTATTCACCACGTGATTATCGAACGACGACGAGACCAATTCAGGATTATTCACGAAAAATATGAACGTCGGGGGGTTCACTTCAGCCTGCGAACAGTAATAGACCTTCAACGTTTTGCCCTTCCTGTCGCTCGGCAGCCGGTCGAACGCAAGTACATCACGCATGAGCCTATTCAGTCCGCTCGTGGGAATCCTCTTGCCCCTGTTCACGTTCACAGCCAAGAGGGCATCAAGAACTTTCTGCACACCCCGCCCAGTCAGTGCCGAAGTCAGAAGAATCGGAGCGTACGACACAAACGGCATCTCCTCACGAACTTTCTTCATGAGTTCCGCAGCCTTGCCCTCGCCCTTCATCATGTCCCACTTGTTGAGAACCAGCACTAAACCCTTGCCCTTCTCGACTATCTGGGAGATTATCCGCTTGTCCTGAGTAGTGCATGGGTCGTTAGCGTCCATCATCATTATTGCTGTGTCCGAGCGGTCGAGAGCAGAAAGAGTCCTAACGTATGAATAGTACTCAAGGGCTGAGTCGAATTTCGCCCGCCTCCTGAGCCCGGCAGTGTCGATTATCCGAATCGCGTCGCCGTTGTAGGTTATCGTCGTGTCCACAGGGTCCCGGGTCGTCCCTGCCACAGGACTCACCAATGCACGGTCATAGCCGCATAACTTGTTGAGCAGAGAGGACTTCCCAACGTTGGGACGGCCGGCAATCGTTGTGGTTAGGGTGAAGGATTCTTCTGCGGGGGACTCTTCGTCGGGAAGGAGGCTAACGACAAGGTCAAGCAGCTCATAGAGCCCCCGTTTGTGAAGTGCGCTAATCCCTATGACGTTCTCGAACCCCAAAGTGTATGCGTCGTTGGCGGTATCGTCGTGCTTTGGGTCATCGAGCTTGTTGACCGCGACAACTACGGGCTTCCCGCTTTTTCTCAGCAAGTCGGCTATCTCCTCGTCGGGTGCAGTGATTCCAGTCTTGCCGTCAACCATGAAGATTACTGCATCACACTCACTCACTGCCTCCGAAGCATGTGCCCTTATCCCCTCCGAAAATTCCGTGTCCGTCCCGAAGATTCCTCCGGTGTCGATAAGGTAGAAGCTGCGTCCTCCGTGTTCTGCTGTGCCGTAGAGAACATCACGAGTTACCCCGGGAGTGTCGTCAATAATCGATGACGGTGAAGAGGTCAGGCGGTTGAACAGTGAGGATTTCCCCGTGTTGGGCTGTCCGATTAGAGCAACTACCGGCATGTTCTCAGCCTCGAATCCAGTTCGGGAGTTCCTCAGCAGGCATCCCAGAAGCCAGAGCAACAGCAAGCCTCAATCTCGCGTGGAACGGTGAGAGAAGCCCCGCAGGAATCGCCCCCATGTCTATCAATTGGGACGCACTCCCCTCGTACTGCTCCATTGCCTGAACGTAGCCGCCGGGGTAACGGCTCGTGAGGACTATCGGAATGTTTGTCTTGATGATTTTCCTGATGTGCGGAATCCATGACGAGGGAACATCACCATCACCTAGCCCAGAGAGTATCAAGCCGTCTAGGGTATCTGCCTTCTCCGCGAGAGTCCTAATCACCAAGTCGTCGGACCCCAAAGCCGCCGTGAGTATCGGTAAATTTCTCGGAATAGGAGACGTTAAGGTCCTGAAGTTACGCGTTCTCGGGTTTCTGAGGTGGATATAGTCCCCGCCGGGCTGTGTGTAAATCCCCAGAGGTGAGAACATCTGTAGGTCCGCCCGCCTGTAGTTGCTTATCCTGATTATGTCAGCAGGTGAGTACAATGCGTCGTTCAGGCAGATTAATGCTCCCTTGCCGGAAGTCGATTGTGAGAGGGCAGCCGTTACTGACTGAGTGAGGCGGGTGCGGGTCTCCGAGTTCGGGGAGTTCGAGCTGAATATCGAGGCCGTGAAGATTAATGGTGAGTTCAGATCCCAAATCAGGTCGGAGAAGTACGCAAGCTCCGCCATCGCGTGGACGGCACACGTAATCACGATAGCCTTAGCCTTCTCGTCGTGGATCATCGACTTGGCCATGTGGACAATGTCCGCGCACATGTTCAGCGTGTAGTTGGAGACTGGCTGAAAGCTCCACTTGCGGAAAACTGACATGGGCCGCAGAAAGTCCGGGATGAACGCAGAAATTTCCTCGTCGCTAAGTTCCGACTGGTCGGGCAGCTTCTGAACTATCCGCCCTCCGGCAGCGAGCACTACTACTTTGTCTTGAAGTTCACTCATGGTTAGTAGCCCAGCGTTTCGCCCACAAGAATTACGTGATAGTTCCTGCCCTTCACGGCCTGTTCCAAGATGAGAATAGCTCTGCACATGCTGTACTCATCGAGGCAGTTCACGCAATGGCCGGCTTTGGTGCAGGCTGTCGGTTCGTTCTGGCGGATTGCGTTCGGGATTGTTGCACTCCTTGCGCGTTCGAGTCCGTCCTCTAGGCCGAAAGCTAATTTGTTGAGCCCCGCCACGAAGAGTACTAGGCCGTTGTTCTCTCCTCCCCAAGCCATGCCGGCGACTCTGTTGCCTGTGCCGTCAATGTTGATGATCCGTCCGTCCCTAGTGATTGCGTTTGCGCTCGTCAGGAAAACGTCAGCACTGTTCTCACGGTCCCTTGCTATTCTGCGCTCCTGAGGAGTCATCTGCCCCCAATGCTGGTAGATTGTGTTGCCCCGAGCCTTGAGAGCGTCGAGAGCACCAATCTCGCGGACGGTAACAGTTCCCGGGATTCCCACAGAAGCATTTTCCGGGACAATCTCGAGAATCCGTCTTAGAGCGTCCTCACGTGTCGGGACGTACTCAGCCCCGAAGCCTCTGCGCTGTAATGCCTTGACTACAGCAGCACCTACGATTTCATTACCCTTGATAACGTTCTGATTTGCCATGATTTATTCTCCCTTCAAGAATAGTAATTCTGTATCTATTGTGGGATTCTGTCCGAATTTCGCTCTAGCTTCGTTGAGAATCCTTCTGGCCTCAAAGTATAAACCTTTTGCCCTGTATCCTGCGGCGAGTCCGATGTATGGCCGTATGTCGTTGTCTCTCAGTGCCATAGCGCGATGAAAGTATACGATTGCTCTGCTGAACATGCCTATATTGTGGTAGTGATTAGCCTCCTCGAGGACTTCATCGAACATTACGGGCCTGACCTCCGGGAGCCGGGGTCTCTGTGGTGTTGTGGGCTTGGCCGGAACTTCTTGGGGCTTCGGGGGTTCGGGAGCCGGTGCGAGACGTTGCAGCTCAAATTCTGCGGCCTCCCTGTGTTCGGTGTCGTCGCGGGGAAGGGCGTTGATGTATTCGTTCCACGCGGTTCGGGCGGTCTGTGTGAGTCCGGCTTTCTCTGCGCTTCTGGCTATTCCCGTCAAGAACGTTAGGATGTTCGGGTAACGTTCGCGTCCTGACTTGTAGACTGCCAGAGCTTCGGAGAATTTGCCCTGTTGGTAGAGTGAGGCGGCTTTGTTGTTGATGTAATCTGGTGTGTATCTGTGGTAGAGCCATAGTCCGGCATAAGCGAATCCGAGAGTCAGGACCAAGAGTGAGCAGAAGATTAGAGCCTTGTGGAAGTAAGGGTGATGGTCCTTGTTCTGTTCTTCGCGCTCGCGTCTTTGTTCGGCTTTGGACCTGCGGCCCTGAAGGATTTTCTGGAGACGCTGAGTAAAGTTTGTGCCGTGCCTGACTACGGGAATGTATGCATCACCCTGAAGGCTCATTGAGGGTTCATAGTCGGGCGGGTCTTCGTCTTCGTCAGGTTCGTCGATGTTGGTCCACATTTCTGGGGGAGGTTCGTTGAGGCGTGAGGACATGTGCCAAGCGTCGTTGAGGTCTTCTGCGGTGATTGAGGCGAGGTCTGAGTGT
>JAFPZI010000123.1 GCA_017417365.1 Synergistaceae bacterium | reverse complement strand
TGTCCGACCTTTGCATTCGGCACAAGCTGTAGAATCCCGTCGACCATCCCCAACCCCGCACGCAACACGGGAACAATCGCCATCTTTCTGCCCTCTATCGTGTGAACCGTAGTCTTCTCGATAGGCGTGTGAATCTCCTTCTCGGCCAGAGGAAGATTGCGGGTAATCTCGTAGACCATTAGGCCGGTTATCTCGTTGAGGAGTTCCCGGAACTGCTTGACGCTGGTATCAACGCTCCTGATTATGCCTACTTTGTGCTGAATTAATGGGTGGTTGAAGATAGTGATTTTCCCGCCGCCCTTGTGGTGAATGTTCAGGGTAGACTTCTCGACTTGGGAAATCTTCTCCAAGCGCAGAAGGTGCCGGCCTCCCTCGAACTCCGTATCAAGCCAAGCACTGAGAATTGCCGGGACTTCTTCGGGTTTGGTGGTACGTCCGCCGAGAGTGAGAATGTTTATGCCGTTGTGGGCTTTGGCTATGCGTGCGTGTTCGGGGGTGTAGCAGGCAACAGCACGGACTCCGGGTACTTTGTTGGCGGCGATTGAGATACCGTAACCCGTCCCGCACATAAGGATTCCGGCCTCCGCTGTGTCGTCAGCTATTGCTCCTCCTACCTTCAGGGCAGGGTCTACGTAGCTGTCATCCTTGTCGTACTCGTATGCGCCGAGATCAAGAATGTCGATGTTTCTCGCCTTCAAGAAGTCCGTAACGGCATCCTTGAGGGCAAACCCTGCGTGGTCGCAGCCGATTGCAATTTTCATGTGTGGTCAAACTCCTTTGCGTGGAAAATTTGGCCCTATTATAGCAACTGTTCACCTAATTATTATTGCGGGCATGGGTGATTTTTTCCCCTCTAGGTGCTAATATATCCATGCTTACACTTCCAGCTATGAACATTGTCTGCCTGTAATGGCTTTGTTCTTGGCCGCGATGGTGATATTTTCAGAATGAGAGGAGGTAGCCGTTTACAGAAATTCTTGCTCCAAACTTTGTTTTATGCCTGACAACTGGTATAATTTTGCCTGTTTTGGTATCTCATTGAGAACTGAATATAGGCAGTTGGATAGAGGAAAATAGAGGCGATAATCAAGCTGTTCTGGAGGTTCTATCCGTAAAATATTCAACCTTATCAGTGCGTAGAAGTTTATGTACCCGTACGTTAGCGGGGAATTCAAGCCTTCGGAGCGTCATACCAAACGTAAGTAGCAGATCATCGTGAAAGCGGGCGCGTAGAACAAGGAAAGGGGCAAAAAAGCTAACAACTTTTCACAAGTCTTCTGTAACGGTTCATCCATGATTAAGAAGGATAAGAAACAGGCTGTCATTGCACAATTCAAGACCCACGAGAGCGACACAGGTTCTCCGGAAGTTCAGGTAGCCGTGCTCACTGAGCGCATAAGGGAGCTAACGGAACACCTCAAGGTCCACAAGAAGGACTTCCATTCGCGCAGGGGGCTGCTTAAGATGGTAGGTTCACGCAGAAGGCTTCTCCGCTACCTGATGGATAAGGACTTCAACAGGTACCGTTCACTGATTGAGCGTCTCGGGTTAAGACACTAGGAGGCTGTACACATGAAGAAGGATATTCACCCTGAGTACCAGGAATGCAAAGTTACTTGTGCCTGCGGAAATACTTTCATGACCCGTTCTACCATGAAGGAAATCCGCGTAGGTGTTTGTTCTGCGTGCCACCCGTTCTACACTGGCAAGAGGGGGCGCGTTTTGACTGAGGCCGGCCGTCTGGAGAAGTTCCAGAAGAAGTATCAAGGCATCAATTACGGCCAGAAGACAGACGTATAGCAAGAACGTTGATGTTGAGGGGGCTGAAAGATGCCCCTTTTTTGTTATGGGGACTTGCGGGAATGTGTGAGGGGTTGACGTTTGACTGTGTATCGAGAGGGCAGCTCCGCCTAATGTAAAATATAAATCGAACATGTTCTATTATTTATTATTTGGAGGGAAAATACACTTTTGTCATGGACGTAAAATTATTAGCTCACACCCCAAACCCTGAACAGCTCGTCGCCGCAGCAGCAAGAATCTGTTACAAAGACGTACCGGCCTCACAGCTCCTCCAGGGTGAAGAGGAAAAATTATCCCGCTCCCTCATTGAGGACCTCTTCAGGAGCGGACACACCTCAACCTTTGAGCACGTATCGTTCACGTTCGGAATCGACGGCCTGAGCAGGACAGCTTCACACCAATTAGTCCGCCACAGACTCGCCAGCTTCAGCCAGCAGAGCCAGCGTTACGTCAAGATGTCCCCTGACCCCGAAGCCGTGATCATCCCTCCCGCAATCGCGGCAAACCCACAGGCCCGGGAGCTGTTCCGTGAGAGCGTCAGACATGCTCAGGAGGTCTACAGGGCTTTGGCGGAAATGGGAATCCCAAAGGAGGACGCTAGATTCATCCTCCCTCACGGTTACTCCACACGTCTCGTCCTCACAATGAACGCCCGGGAACTTCACCACTTCTTCAGCTTGAGGCTGTGCAGGCGCGCCCAGTGGGAGATTCACGAACTCGCCAGAAGAATGCTAGCCTTGTGCCGTGAAGCTGCTCCTGTGTTATTCGGGAAGGCCGGGCCTAAATGCATATTCGGAGCGTGTGAGGAGGCCCGGTCTTGCGGAAAACCTTATCGAGATATGGAGGAATTGTTGAGTGATTAGGAGATTGTTATTGTCAGTTCTGGCCGCGTTCAACCTGTTTGCTGAGGACACGGGAAATGCGGAAAATTCGGAGGACAGAAAAATTCCCGTCGGCGGTCAGGCAGTCATTGAGGGAGTCCTGATGAAGGGTAAAAACCTTTGGGGATTGGCTGTGCGTCGTCCGGGAGGGGAAATCTTCACCGAAAACTGGCCCCACTCGTCGCGCACTCAGAGAATGCCCTACAAGCTGCCGTTCTTGAGGGGAGTTGTGATAATGTGCGAAATGTTAGCGACCGGCTTCAAGGCTCTATCACGTTCCGCAGAAGTCGCCCTCGAGGAGACACAGGAAGAACTAACCTTCAAGGATATATTGCTCTCGGTAGTGATTGCTGTGCTTGCCGTCGGCGGATTGTTCATAGCACTTCCCTTGTGGCTCGCGGGCAAAATCGCGATTACCCCCCTCTACGTCAACATCACTGAAGGCGTGCTGAGGGCGTTAATCTTCATCGGTTACGTTGCGGTTATCGGGTTGTGGGGGGATATTCGCCAGGTCTTCAGGTATCACGGAGCTGAACACAAGACCATCAACGCATTCGAGCACGGCCTAGCCATGACCCCAGAGAACATCATGACGTGTTCACGCATTCACCCGAGATGCGGTACGTCGTTCCTGCTGATTGCCGTAATCGTCAGCATAATCGTCTTCTCGCCCGTCAAGACACTCATAGCCGGTGAAAGTTTCGCCCTTCAGGTCTTGGCCAGAGTTATTCTGATTCCCGTAGTCATCGGAATATCCTACGAGATCATCCGTTTAGCGTCGAACTCCGGCAAAATCGGCCTGTGCGTAATCGCTCCGTTCTTGTCCCTGCAATATCTCACTACGAGGGAGCCGGACCAATCACAGGCAGAAATCGCACTGCATTCACTGAACACTGCACTAGAAGGGAGGTTGTTATCATGAACATTGAGCCGAAATTACAGGCATTGGAGCAGGAATTTACCGACACTGAGAAGAAGTTAGCTGACCCTGAAGTTGTGTCCGACCTCAAGGAATTACAGGCACTCGGCAAAAAACGCGCACAGCTTGACCCAGTCGTTAGCATGTACCGTGAGTATAAGGCAGCGCAGAAGTCCATAGCTGAGGCCAGAGAGTTAATCAAGTCCGGCGACCCTGAGCTAGAGGGATTGGCCCGTGAGGAGATTGCTGAACTCGAACCCAAAATCGACAACTTCACACGAGACTTGACACTTCTACTATTGCCGCGAGACCCTAACGACGATAAGAGCGTAATAGTCGAGATTCGTGCGGGGACCGGCGGGGATGAGGCTACGTTGTTCGCTGCGGACTTGTTCCGAATGTACACGAGGTTCTGCGAGCGCCAGCGCTGGAAGATTGAGGTTATCGACAGTTCCACGAACACTGCGGGAATCGGCGGCTACAAGGAAATAGTTTTCAGGATTGACTCACAGGGAGCCTACAGCAAGATGAAGTACGAGTCTGGAGTTCACCGCGTCCAGAGGGTCCCGGTAACAGAGGCAGCGGGACGAATCCACACCAGCGCGGCAACTGTTGCGGTTCTGCCAGAGGCCGACGACGTGGAGGTCGAGATTCGCCCGGAGGACCTCAAGATTGATACGTACCGTTCGAGCGGTGCAGGCGGCCAGCACGTGAACATGACCGACTCGGCCGTGAGGATCACGCACCTTCCGACGGGTATCGTTGTTACCTGTCAGGACGAACGCAGCCAAATCAAGAACCGTGCGCGGGCAATGAGCTACCTGAAGACGAAGCTATTCGACCTTGAGCAGCAGAAGCAGAGCAGCGAGCAGGCCTCAGAACGCAGGGGCATGATTGGTTCTGGGGACAGGAGCGAGCGCGTAAGGACGTACAATTTTCCGCAGAACAGGATCACCGACCACAGAATCAATCTCACTCTGTACAAGCTGGAGAGCTATCTTGACGGGGATTTGTACGAGATGATTGACGCAATGGTCTTGGCCGAACAGACACAGAAGCTCCAGAACCTTGAGGGTTAGCGGTTACGTTCAGAGATTATTGCGTGCCGGAGTGGTGAACGCTGGGCAGGAGGCCGTGTGGCTGGCGTGTCATGCTTTGGGTGCGGACACTGCCGGAGTGATTGCGGGGGAATTTTCCGCTGAGGAGTGCGCGCGTGTTGAGGGTGTGATTTCTCGTCGTGAGAGGGGCGAGCCTCTGCAATACATTCTTGGTGAGGCGGACTTCTTCGGGAGGGATTTCCGGGTGGGCCCGGGAGTCCTGATTCCCCGACACGACACGGAGACCCTGATTGAGGCGGTGAAGCTGTGCTTTGGGCGTGAGGAGTCGTTCACATTCCTCGATTGGGGGACGGGGAGCGGGTGTATTGCTGCGACAGTATTGCTTGAGTTCCCGGAGTCTTCGGGGTATGTCGTTGAGGCGAGTGCTGAGGCCAAGTGTTACGCTCTGAGCAACTTTGGGCGTTTGGGAGTTAGTGAGCGGGTAACTTGGTGTGAAGGGTTCCCTGAGTGTGATTTGACCATAAGCAACCCTCCCTACATACCTTCTGGGGAAATAGCCGGCCTCATGAGGGAAGTTAGGGAGTTTGAGCCGGTTTGCGCACTCGACGGGGGCCAAGACGGCATGAAGTTCTACAGGGAAATATTCTCCCGCTCACGGTCTGACTGTATAATTCTTGAGGCTGGGGACGTTCGGGCAATAAAGGCCTTGAGCAGTGATTATGTGTTCGTCAATGAAGTTGAGGACAGCGGGGGATTCCCGAGAGCGTTAATCTTCAGGAGGCAAATACAGCAATAAGCTCACGACATTATCATGGAAAGGAGGTGTGCCGTTGCAGGAGACGAAAACTCCCGGCTGACATGTGATATAATCCAGCCTAATTGGTGTCTCATTGAGAACTGAATATGGAGGGTTGGACAGAGAAAACAGAGGCGATAATCAAGCCGTTCTAGGGTTCTGTCTGTGAAATATTCACCCTTATCGATGCGTAAGAAGTTATGTACCGATACGTCAGTCGGGAATCAAGGACTCTGGAGCGTTACACCAAACGTAAGTAGCATATGCGAACACGGACGCTGTGAACGAGTAAGGGAGCAGGAAAGTTAATATCTTTTCATTAGTCTTCTGTAACGGTGCAATCATGACTCACAGGAAAGCTGAGACCCTCATAGAAATTCTCGTGGCTATGGGACTATTCGTTATAGTGATGGCTGGAGTGTTTGACTTCATGGCCAACCAGACAATAGCTTTGGCCCGCAACAGGGAACGCGAGAAAATTATGTACCACGCACAGAAATTCATCGTCAGCGGGGACTTTTCGCAGGAACACTCCGAATGCTGGGGGACATCGTTTGACATCAAGGACGGACTCCTAACTGTCTCGCGCGGCGGTTCGTCCGTAATGTTCCGAATCGAGTAGCACAAAAATTCCCCCTGTCATTCTTCAGCAGGGGGAAGCGTCAACCATACTGCTATAACTGTTCAGCTACGGGCACAGACTGCACCATTCCCGTACCCTCATCACAATAATTGCACGCGGCTATGTACTTGCTCTGGTTAAGCTCAAAGATTTTCCGGCGTAAAGTCTTTCTGTCGGTCTCGTTCCTAACGTCAACGAAGTCGTTCGGGTCATCAGGCATCCCCAACTTGCTGCCGAAAGAAGCTCTCGGGCAGAAGTACAATCTCCCGTCGAGGAAATTCCGGCAGATACTCGCACAATGTTTCAGCTGCCGGCGTAATTCCTTCTCTGTCCGTCCCCTGAAGTGCAGGTCCCCGAAGTAGCTCCAAGTCTTGTCCTGCGGGTAACGAACAACGCACTTCACTCCGGCCTTGTCGCAGATGGACTTGATTTCTTCTGCACGGCGGGAATATTTTCCGTAGTGGCTTATCTGGAATATCAGTCGAGGGTTCTTCATGAGTTCGATTGTGGATTGCGGGGGAATGATTGTGCCGTTGCTGACGACTTCGACTGTCTTAACTTTTGGGGATGATAGGGCTTTCTCGATTAGCGGGTCAAGGTCTTTGTAGAGGAAAGTTTCGCCTCCGAGAAGTCTGAAGATTTGGATTGCGTCCACTGCGTCAAAAAGTTTGTCCATGTCTTGAAGCAGTGTATTCACTGGGTAGTCCACAGGGTGCTTGAAGTATGGCATCATGAATATGCAGTGTTTGCACCTCAAGTTGCACCTTTGGGTGATGGGCATCTCAACGTGATATAGGTATAAGTACCCCCCCCCTATTGTGTAAATTACGTAGCAGAAGAATCTGTAGGCAGGATAAAGCAGTGCCTTGAGCTTTCCTCTGTTGATGCCGATAAGTTTTCCCTTCTCCGCGAGAAAATATATCAGCTTCATCAATGCGTTCTTCACGGGTAAAGCCTCCTTTGAGTTTTCCTGTAATTATAACCCCCCGCGTGAGTTTGGTGCAGGGGGAATTGATTAATAGGTCCTGTTCTTCTTGCACTCCCGGTAAATCTTCACCACACCCTCAACTAGTTTGTACACGTCAGGCTTTAGGACATGAATAATCTTCAGGCGTTCGGCGCGGTCTAGGAGTTCCTTAACCATTATCGACGAGAAGAGTATTACCGGCATGTTCTCGGTTCTCGGGTCCTGCCTGAGCGTCTCGACTAGGCTCAACCCGTCAAGTAACGGCATCTCTATGTCCGACACGAGAAGGTCAAAGTTCTCGCCCTGGTCAAGCAGTAACTTTCTGGCCTCGACTCCGTCCTTCACGGGGTAAATGCTGGAGAAGCCCGACTGTTTCAGGACATCGCAGGTCTGTTGCCGGAGGAGGGGTGAGTCGTCGGCTACGAGTATGTGGAAGTCCTCAACGTGTCCGATCTGTCTGTGGTATGTGCCTAGCTTGTCCTGGTCGAACATGTGTTCAGCGACGGCCGGGGCGGTCTCCTGAATTATTGCTTCGTAGTCCAGCAGAAGTATATTTCTCTCGTCGCGCTTGATTATGTACAGCACCCACTTCAACGAGACACCGCGCATCTTTGAGCTGTCGAGGTCCTCAGCGTTCACTTGGCGGATCCGTTCAACCCCGTCGACTAGGAAGCCCAATTTTATGTCGTTGAACTCCGCAACCATGACCTTAGTCTGAGTGGTCGGCACTGAAGACTGAATGCCGAGAAAGATTCTCAGGTCGATTAATGGCAGAGTGGCACCCCTGAGGGTAGTTATTCCCACGAAGGCAGGAATCTTTGAGGGGATTGGGCGGCACCCTGTCCAGCGGAGAATCTCGCGGGTCTTGTTGACGTTTATAGCGAATAGGTCTTTGCCGAGCCGGAACACTACGACTTCCCATTTACGGCTGGCGGCGGCAACAGTTTTCTTCTCTTCCATGACGCAAAAAATTTCCTCCCTCTTAATGAACGATTAGATTATAGCAGTTGTTAGGCCTTAGAGGTTAGCTCATATGTTCCACGCTTGAACACTCATTAACTTTGTTGCAAAATATCCACACACTTATTCAAGAAAGGACTGTTTCACTTTGCGCAGATTTCTCAAGCTCACTGCATCTATTCTTCTGCTATGGACTCTCGCAGCTTCCTCTGCTCTAGGGGCCGGGAATATGCCCGCGGGCGTTCAGAGCTTCTCACCAACAGGCCCAGTTCCCGACAATGTCTCGTTCAGAGCCGTCTTCAGGAACCCCGTAGTTACCCGCGCACAGACAGGCAAGATTCTTACTCCCGATAATCCGTCCTTCCCGTTCGAGGTCAACCCGCCGCTTCAGCTCGAGGGCCGCTGGCAGAACGAACGCACATTCACCGCCAAACTCTTAGCCCCCCTAAGGAGTGCCACAACTTACACGGCCACACTCAGGGACAACCTCAGAGACAGAAGAGGCGGACGCATCGGCCCGGGAACTTTCCGCTTCCAGACCGAAGGACTCAGCCCGACCGACATCAAGGCCTCAATGGGCAGGGACGGCAGCGCATATTTCACCCTAACCTTCAACATGAGAGTTGACCCCGCAAGACTCAAGGGCTTTATGCGCATCATCAATCCCGAAGGCAAAGAAGTACCCTACACTATCAACGGCGCATTACCCTCAAGAACTATCCGTGCGGCCGTGAACGTCAACAAATCACCCTCAAGGCAGAGATTCACCGTCAGAATCGCGGCGGGCCTCAAGTCTGGTGAAGGCGACTTGGGAATTGAGGACGACTACTCTCAATCCGTAGTGCTTGACCCTGAATTGATGGTTGAAGGCGTTTACCCTCAGGAGGAAGCTATCAGGACAGAGTTCAACTTCGGCGTTGACCCTCAGACCGTCAAGAGCTTCATCACCATTGAGCCTATGCCCGAAGGCCTCACGTTCGAAAACGGCTGGAACGATGAATACTTAGTGCTTCGTTCTGAACAGTTCAAGCCTAGAGATAGATTCGTCCTGACGTTCAAGAAGGGCTTTCCGTCAAAGGGAGGGTTAGTCCTCAAGGAGGATTACAGGCAGGCCATCATCATGCCAGACCTTGACCCGGAAGTGAAATTACCGGCCACAGGCACATATCTTACTCCCCTGAACGAAGGCCTAATCCCAATAGAGTTGCTCAACATCAAGAAGCTCCAGCTGGACCTGTGGAGAATGTACGACAACAATATTCCTTACGTGATTCGCGGTGAGTATGACTCCTTCCAGAGGGACATAGCCCGCAGAGTCTTCACTAAGGAGATAGCTTTAGCCCTGCCGCTGAATGAGAGGGTTAAGAGAAATATTCCAGTCGACGAAATCGCTAAAGGCCAGAGAGGTTTATTCCTCCTGACTGCTCGGGACGCTGACGGAGAATATTGGTCTGAGGCAGAACAGATCATCAACCTAACCGACATGGGAGCCGCCGCCAGACTCTGGGAGGACGCTATCCTAGTGTGGGTGAACTCATTGACCGGCGCAAGGGGCGTGAGTGATGCTGAGGTCAAGATTTTCTCTGGGGCAAAACAGGTAATCGCTTCCGGACGCACTAACAATGCCGGAGTGTTCTACCACGAGCTGCCGAAGGGTGAAGTCTGGCCCGATGGTGCTGAACCCGAACTCGCAATAATCACTAAGGGTGAGGACGTTGTGTATATCCAGCTCACGAGAAATCTTCTGACGCGCGAAATCTTCGACACTTCCGGGCGCGACTGGCTCAAGAAAGGTTACGACGGAGCAATAATTTCGCCCAGAGACATTTACCGCGTGGGTGAGACCGCACAGTTCAAGGCCTTCGTACGGAACACCGACATCACTACAGCGTCAGGCTTCCCCGTTAAGTTCGAGGTCAAGGACGGTTTGGGCCGCAGGATTAAGGACGAGACCGTTACCCTCAACGCAAGAGGCAGCGGAGTCTTCACGCTCGACATTCCCAATAACGCTTTGACGGGACTCTGGAGCGTGTCTCTGGCGATTCCCGGCCAAGAAAGCAAACCCATCACTACCTACAAGTTCCACGTTGAGGACTTCGCACCACCGCGCATTGAGGTCAAACTCAGCTCTTACCGCAAATTCCTCGTCCACAACGACACTTTCACCGCAGACATATATTCACGCTGGCTGTTCGGTGTCGACGGCGCGGGCCTGAAGTACAAAACCTCATGGACTGCCCGTGAAGGTACGTTTGAGCCGACGCAGGACAGGTGGAAGGGCTATGCTTTCGGGGACCCATCACGGAGATTCACGGCCACAGAAGGCGACCTCGAAGAAGGACAGCTCGACAACTTCGGAGCAGCTCACGCGAATCTTAAGCTGGACTCCGACTGGGAAGCCCCAACAGTGATTAATGTTACCCTCAAGGCTGAAGTTATGGAGGACGGCGGACACTGGATTACGTCGACATTAACGAGGCCGTATTTCTCCGCACCGTACCTTCTGGGAATCGCTCCGGCTTCGGACAAGTTCGCGGTGAGGACAAATATTGCGTTCAAGGTTGCCGGAATCACTCCCGAAGAGGAACCCGCAGACCCCGGCCAACTCAAAGCCGAACTCTACAAAGTTACGTGGAACTACAACATGATAGAGATCGACGGGCGCAAACGCTGGCAGAGCACCGAAGAATTGTCGCTTACCGACGAGAAGTCATTAACCCTCAAGAACGGGCTCGGTGAGGTGTCGTTCAGGCCGGAAGATTACGGCACATACCTCGTGAGAATCTCCGACGAGGACGACAACGCCCGAGCAGTCTACAGGTTCTACGCTACTGACCCGCAATACGCAGGGGGCGGCTCTCAGCTCATCGACAGAATAGAGGTCATCCCCGACAAGGACACCTACAGGCTCGGTGATACCGCACACGTAAAGATTAAGGCACCGTTCAGCGGTCTGATGATGATTACCGTAGAGAACGGCTCACTTCTTGAACGCAACGTGAGAATCGTCGAGGAGTCCGAACTCACTTACGACATCAAGATTACTACTGACATGAGGCCGAATGCGTGGATTACCGCGTGGCTTATACGTCCCGTCCAGCAGTCCGACGCAGGAATGTGGGCATCACACCGCGCCGTAGGTCTCGCCCGCCTCAAGGCTGACATGTCCGACTGCCGAATAACTGTGGACATCAACGCACCCAAGAAAGTTGCTCCGGCCTCAAAGATTCCCGTAACGATTACCCTCAAGGCCGCTAGCGACACGATCGCAAAGAACGCAGACGTAGCTGTGGCATTCGTTGATGACGGTGTGCTGGGCCTCACTCGGTACAAGACCCCCGACCTGCTGAATCACTTCTGGGGCTTGAAGAAACTCAACTCCGAAGGGTTCGACATTTACGACCAGCTGATACCCGTTGAGGACAGGACAACAGAACAGCTTCACCCGGGCGGAGACGAGGCTATGGCTGCACTTGCTCCAGACGGAAATATTCAGCGGTTCAAGATTCTTTCACTCTTCGAGGGAGTGCTCTACCCTGACGACAACGGCACAATCACTACTGAGCTTGAGATTCCAGAGTTCAGCGGAAGGGGCAGGCTGTTTGTTGTTGCGGCTTCGGGCAGGAGCTTCGGCAACGCAGAACAGTTAATCGAGATTGCTCGCGACATTGTTACGGAGACGGGGCTTCCGAGATTCTCAACGCCTAATGATGAGTTCACCGTTCCGATGTCTGTCTTCAACACCTCCCCGAGCAACCAGAGCGTAAAACTCTCATTGACACCTCACGCCCTCACGCTGTCCGAGAGCTTCACGACCCTCAACATTCCTGCGGGCGGGAAATCTTCCTTCACAACTACGGCCAAGACTTTACCCGCATCATCGAGGGCGGAACTTGCTATCACTACCTCATGGCCGGAAGGTGAGTTCACACAGACGATAGAACTACCTCTGCGTTCAGCTTGGCCCACAATAACGACCGCAGACACAGGGACCTTCTCACCGGGAACCACGCGGATAACCATACCGACGAACACATTCACCGGCGGCGTTACGGGGACATTGACGCTTGCGGCCTCACCTGCTGTCAACCTCACGAAGGCCGTCGAGTTCTTGAGGAGCTACCCTTATGCGTGCCTCGAACAGACGATTTCGGGGGCTTGGCCGTTCCTGATTCTTCCCGACGCTGTGGCTGAACTTGACCCCGAGACACTCAGCGACTCATCCCTAAAGATCCGCACTCAGGGAGCAATCAACCGCATTCAGTCAATGCAGCTCTACGACGGGTCATTCTCGATGTGGCCGAACACAAACACTACTCACACGTTCGGGAGCGTCTATGCGGCACACTTCCTGCTGAAGGCCCGAGACGCTGGGGTGGTCTTCCCTGAAGAGATGCTCACGGGTGCTCTGAACTGGATACGGCAATACTTACCGTCAATGCCCGCCTACCACGACGACACTGAAGAGCTCGACGACTTCACCACCAAAGCCTACGCGGTCTACGTCTTGGCCCTGAACGGTGAGAAGCCTCTGGGGTGGGTTGAGTACCTCCGCGAGAACATGTCATCACTGAGGCCTTCGGGGCGTATCTACTTGGCCGGAGCACAGTCCCTGATTGACGGCAACGCTGAGGCCCTCAGAAGCATTGAGCTCGGGAGCAATTCGGGCTATTCGGGGCGGACCCTCGAGAGCGACACACGCAATGTGGCTGTACTGCTCACAATGTGGCTTGACGTTGAGCCTAGAGCTGCGGAGGTTACGGAACTCGCCGCACGTCTGGTGGCACTCGGCAACAATGGTAAGTGGTTCAGCACTCAGGACAACGCTTGGGCTCTCGTTGCTCTGGCACGCTACAACGTTGAGGCCGCAGGAGCCAAGAGCGAAATCACCGCGCGTGTTACGACGGAGACCAGCGACTCTGCGTTACTGACCTACGACGGCAAGAGCACGGTATCGATTCGCGTTGAGGATTTGCCGAAGAACGGTGAGATTCTGATTGAGGCACAGGGCACAGGGCAGGGGTATTACTCGTGGAACATCACGGGGCTTCCTACCCACAGGCCAAAGGCGGAGCGCAGGAACATCAACATTGAGTGCGTGTACTTCGACGACAAGGGGAACATTCTTGACCTGTCGAAGCCGCTGCCTCACGGGAGCGTGATTCAGGCGGTCCTGACCATGAAGCCCTCAATGACGGTGAATAATCTCGTGGTGAATTACTTGCTGCCGGCCGGACTCGAGATTGAGAATCCCAGACTTGAGGACGGTGCTACGAATCCTTCAGGCAGTTACGGAATCGTGAATGACATCCGCGACGACAGATTGACGCTGTTTATGGACACTCTGAGCGGAGAACGCTCGTACGGGTTCAAGATGCGTGCGGTAACTCGCGGGAAGTTCACGGTGCCGCAGATCAGTGCTTACGGAATGTATGACGCTACGGTGAGGTTCACGGGACAGCCTCAGCCTATGCTAGAGATTCGTTAAGCGGGAGAAATTAGCCCCTCGTCATTACGGCGGGGGGTCTTTTGTTATTCCTGTCCTCAGTAAGGGGATTGCGTTAATCACTGGCTCCTCGTAGGGGTGAATGGCTTTCACGGCCTGAATGACCCTGTCCGCTTCCTCAACCCTCACTGTAACTTCTGCCTTGATCTCTTCCTCCTCACTTATGGCTCCAACAGTCCCGGAGTAGGGGTGAGTTCCGTCAAGAGGCCTCCAAGTACTGATTACGCGGCTGTAGGACATGCACGAGTCGTAGTTCCCGATATGTCCGGCATCGCACGCCCTCAACGTCTCCTGCAACACGGCCAAGTGTGATTCGGGTATGAATATCTCCAGCTTGCAGAACATCACGTCAACTGCGAATATATCGGCCCTTGAGGAGTCAGCAGGCTCTTCATCAACACCAGCTTCGAACACTCCCACGACAAAACCGGCACATCCCCGAGCCTCTTCACCAACGCTTCAGGCAAAACACTATCCTTCAGGCGCGCAAGTGTCAGGTGTGCGGTGAACTTCTTGCTCTCACGCTCAAGCCCAGCAGTCTCATAGAGAACATCATTAACCCTTTTCGCCAAACGCCCCAGCTCCACAGCTCCCTTATCGCCGCCAAGCCACAACACTCGCGGAGAGTTCAAGTTAGGGAACGCCCCAATGTGGTTAAGCTCAACGGTGAAGGGAGTGAACGACTTCATAGGGGCCAGAGCGTCAATAACCTCATCAATCACTCCCTGTTCCAGCTCACCGAGAAACTTTAGGGTAATGTGGAACTGTTCACGCCTAACCCAGCGAACCCTAGCCAGCGGCCTCAACTCAGACAGAAAGTTTTCGAGGGCATCGGCAGCTACCCCAGGCACCCTCACAGCAACAAACGCACGAACCATCTACAAATACTCGACGAGTTCACCGAGAGTCTTGCGGATTTCGTGCCTGTCTGACGGTGAAGCATCCTCCGCAGGATAACCCACAGGGAACAACGCTACCAAGTCATAACCCGCAGTCGTCGGGAAGAGTTCACGCACCTTGTTCACGTCGAAGAACCCGACCCACGTCGTACCCAGCCCCTCAGCCTCAACAGCAAGCATTATCTGTGTAGCAACTATGGACGCGTCAACATCCTCAAAGTTCCTCCCGTCGAACGGCCTCACAAACGCACCTTCTGTCGTCCCTCCTACACCGATAACTACGGGAACTTCCTTCATCCACGCAAACGGTGTGCAGGACTTGATTTTCTCCAGAGCCTCACCACTCCTGAACACCCAAAGTTTCACAGGCTGGACGTTCTTCGCTGTCGGTGCCAGTCTTCCGGCCTCAAGAATCGCATTGACCTTCTCATCCTCTACTGCCCTCGCAGAAAACTTACGGCAAGAGTAGCGCGACTTCACTAACTCAGAAAATTTCATGAGTAATCCTCCTTTGCTGGTATAATGCAGAATCTAACACATACTGAATTTTTGTCGGAGGTAATAATTACAGACAATGTTAGACAACAAATCTCAATCTGACCTGATCCCCTCAATGTTCGTCTCCACAGCTATAGCTATGATCTTCACTCAGCTTGCAGGCTACGGAGCTGCTCTAATTGACGGGATAATCACAAGCCGGGCTCTGGGGCATCTCGCGTACTCGGCAATTTCTCTTCTCGTACCGTTCACAGGCATAATACTTCTCATAAGCAACGCATTCTCTGTGGGTGCTCAGGTCGTAAGTTCTCAGGCGGTCGGGCGCGGTGAGAGGGACAAAGCCAACGCTGCCTTCACCTTCTCCGTTATCGGAATTGCAGTTATGTCGGTGCTGATCATCATTGCGTGCCTGCTCTGGCCGTCGGAACTGTTCAGGTTATGCGGAATAACTCAGGACTCACACTCGGAAATTTATTCGAACATGTTCTATTATCTCAGAGGCTACATGCCCGGTATCCCATTCATGATGCTCATTCAGATTATTGGGCCGGTAATAGTCGTGGACTTGGGCAAGGGGTTATTCACTGCGTCGGCGTTCCTGTTCTTCGGCGCGGACATAATCATGGACCTTCTGAATGCTTATGTCTTTCACGGCGGGAATTTCGGAATGGGCTTGGCCACGTCAATATCCTACATGCTCCAGTTCTTGTTGCTAATTACGCACTTCATGAGGAAAAATTCATACTTCAAAATATCGCTCAAGGGCTTTGAACGCTCACAGGTTTCGGAGATGATGAAGGCTGCCTCACCTACGTTTGTGCTCAAGCTGGCAACGGCATTAAGGGACTTGGTCATCAACCGAATCAACATCTACGTAGCGTTCTCTGCGGCGGCCATTGCTGCTAGAGGAATCCAGAACGACACGAATACCGTACTGTTCTGCTTCGCTATGGGGATGGGCAAAACCCTTCTGACAATGTCGGCAATCTTTTACGGGGCTGAGGACAAGCGAGGAATGACTCACCTTTTCTCGTGCGCAATGAAAATGGCCCTCATAGTCTCCGGCACGATAAGCCTTATTGCGTTTTTCGGTGCTGAATGGATAGCTGGGTGTTTCACGAGTGATCCGGAGGTCATAGACTTTGCTGCCTTCAGCATGAGGTGCATGGCTATTGCTCTTGTCCCTGATAACATTTCCGTACTCTTTCAGCATTACCTGCAAGGCATCAATGAGCGCGGTCTGGTGAACATCATCAACTTTGCGAGCCGGTTCTTTATCCCTGTTGGGACAGCGTTTGTCTTGGGATATTATTTCGGCTCAAAGGGTATCATGGCCTCTATAGCTGTCTCAGAAATACTGCTTCTGGTGTTTATTGCGGTGCTGGTCTTCGTGCGTACCGGTTCATTGAAGAATTTCACGTTCCTTCCAGAGGGTTTCGGAGGGAAAAACTCAGACAACATTTACGCTTCAATAGCTTCACCTGGTGATGTCATGCGTGAGAGCAGGAGGGCAAAAATATTCTGCCTCAATCACGGCCTCAGCGAGAAGGACGCAGAATTAATGTCCATGTTCGTTGAGGAGACCGCCGGAAATATCATCACGCACGGTCAGCCGAAGTTCTTGCACAAAGTCAGGGCTGACTACAGATTATCACTTAACGGCAGTAAAGTCTGCATAACTCTGCGGGACTGCTGCGGACGCTTTGACCCTTCAGCCTTCTATGAGGCACACAAGGACGATTCAGCCGACAGCATACCGGGCCTGAAAATCGTGATGAGGCTAGCTGATGACGTTCGGTACTTCAGCGCGTTCAACAGCAACAACATAATAATCTACCTAGACACACAGAAAGGAGATACGGCAGCATGAAGGAAATCAATATTGAGGGCTGCCCGGTAATCGGCACTGGGACATTCGGGAAGGTCTACAGGCTCGATGAGGATACGGTCGTGAAGGTCTATGATGACCCAATCAATCTGCCTCTGATTGAGACGGAACAAGAACGCTCAAGGCGTGCATTCATCAAGGGGATTCCGACGGCGATACCGTTTGGGATTGCGAAGGTCGGGGACACATACGGCTCAATGTTCGAGCTCATCGAGGCACGCAACTGCAGCGACTTCATAGCCTCACACCCGCAGAAGGCCGAAAAGATCATAGCCGAATACGCAACATTCATCAGGAAACTTCACGAGGTCAAGTCCGAAGCCGGAGAGTTCCCAGATGTCCGGGACGTGTATCTGGACTATCTGGAGTGCATAAGGCCCTACCTGCCTCAAGAGATTTACGCCGCTCTTGGGGATTTCGTGAGGTCGATACCTGAGTCATACGGCTTAGTTCACGGGGACATCCAGATGAAGAATATCATGCTCTCCAACCACAAAATGTTACTAATCGACATGAACACCCTTAGCGCGGGAAGCCAGTTGTTCGAGTTCGCCGGGCTGTACAGGACGTATAGATCATTCTACGAGTATGCACCCGATGAACAGGTGGATTTTCTCGGGCTGACGGACGACATTGCGCGCAAGATATATTACGGGACTACGGGGCTGTTCGGAATCAACGGGGACGGCAGGGAGATACAGATATTGGCGTGGCTGAGGTTCCTTCATGTGGTGATGATTGAGCTATCTTCACCAGACAGCTTCATGGTCCCTCCCACGCTCGACAAGCTGAGGGTGCTGCTCAATGTCTAGAATCTACATTGATACTTGCGTTCTTCCCCGCTGCCGGATTGAGACGGCGAGAATTTACCGCGAGGCCTTCGGGGACATGATAGGGTTTGAGCTGCTGCCGATGTTCGACCTGCCGGAGTTCGAGCCAAACCTTGAGGCAAATATCGACTTTCTGCGTGAGGTGCCTGTGAGCTTTCATGAGCCGGTGTTCTTTGTGGAGCACTCCAGCCCCAAAGGCAGCCCCGAATATGAACAATCAATGCACCACCTGAGAATGACGAAGAAATTCGCGGACATACTTCACCCTTCACACATGGTCTACCACGTCAACAACTGCAAAGTTACTCCAGACGCTAAGGCCTCAATGCTGAAGACCTCCCTAGAGAATCTTGACGAGCTTCGGGAAATCTTCTCGGGTGTCCAGATTCTAATTGAGAACGTCGGGACGGACATTAAGGGGGATAAGCTCCTAGACCAGCAGGAGTTCACGGACCTGTGCAGGGAGAAGAATTTTGACGTGCTGATAGATGTCGGACACGCCAACGCAAATTCATGGGACTTGAGGAAAGTTATTCACGATTTGCGGACACAGATTAGGGCGTTCCACCTCCACAACAACGACGGAGTTCACGACCTCCACAACCGCCTTAATGACGGCACAATCAACTTTGCGGAGCTCATGCCGTATATCCGCAGTGAAGTCCCTGACGCAGAACTGATAATCGAGTACACAAGGCCGGAATATCACGGCCAGCCATTAATGGAGGACATAGAGACATTATGCCGGATGATATGAGAGAAAAGCTCCTCGCGTATGTTTTCGCGAACATGGGCGATGCTGTGTGCATAACCGCCAAGAACGGAGCAATACATTACGCCAACACCAGCGCGGCCAAACTTTTTGGGTTCGGTGAATCCTCAGAAGGCCGCAAAATCTGGGAAGTTATCCCCTTCACCGAGAAGAATGACACGTTGATACAGCTCTTCATTGACGCGGTCAAAGAGGGCAGGAATATACGTTCGCTCGCGAGTTACGAGAACAATGACGGGCAAATCTTCAGACTACACGTAAGCGTTACGTACATGACGGACAACGGCGGGATATTTGCCGTAGTTATCCGGGACTTGACGGAGCTTTTCCGTGTGAACTCTGCGTTTGAGCGTTACACCTCCCCGGAAATCGCGAAATTCGTCCTCAGCACTCCCGGCGGGGAGAAGCAGGGCGGGAGCGTCAGGGACGTAACTATCCTGATGAGCGACCTTCGGGGCTTTACGGCACTGAGCACAAAACTTCCTGCAGACACACTGATAACGATACTCAATCACTACTTCGAGGAAATGATAGCTGTGATTCAACGCTGGAAGGGGACGCTGATAGAGTTTCTAGGCGACGGAATATTTGTGGTGTTCGGAGCTCCCAATGACGACGAGGACCACGCAGAACACGCACTATCCTGCGCCCTCGAGATGGAGAACTCCATGAAGTCCGTGAACGAATGGAACGCCCTCAACGGTTATCCTTCGCTGGAAATGGGCATCGGCATAAACTCCGGGCCCGCTGTCGTTGGGAACATCGGTTCTGAGGAGAGAATGAAGTATGGCTGCATGGGCGAGACGGTGAACTTGGCCGGAAGGGTTGAGACTTTCACAGTCGGCGGGCAGGTATACATTTCCGAACGCACGAGGGCGAAAATCTCTGCGGAACTCTTAATCACCGACGAACAAAGTTTTATGCCCAAAGGTGCCGCAAGTCCCATGAAGATATTTGCTGTTGAGGGTCTGGGAGCTATTCACATGGCCCACAAAGAATACGTCATGAGGGACACTGTGAGGCCTGCTGAAGTGAAGTTCTTCACGATTGCCGGAAGTAAGAGCGTCGAGGGTGAAGGCCACACGGGACGGGTTGTGAAGGTCTCCGCTGACGAGAAGTATGCGGTGCTCGAGAGTGATGCTCACGTTGAGGCGATGCAGAATATCCTTATCGACATAGGCGGCTCACTCTACGCTAAGGCCGTGAAGGTCAGCGGCAGGGAGATAACGATCTGCTTCACCTCCAAACCTGACGGCTTCAACGATTGGGCCAAGAGCCTCTTCTAGTTCGCAGCGAGCACAGAAAAACGGCCTCCCATTTATGAGAGACCGCTTTTATTATGCTGTTATGCTCAGATGATTACTCTTTGTTCCAGTCCGTACCCTTAAAGGCTTCGGCAAACGGGTTGTACTCTAAGGCTTCTCCGTCATCCTCATAGCCTGCGGACTCACGGAGAGTGCGCGGCCTCCTGCTCTTACGGTCCCTGCGCTCGGGTTTGCCCTCACGAAGCTCCGTCTGCTCCTCAACGGCCCCACTGAAAGCGGGTTCCGGCTCGGGTTCCGGCTCAAGTGCTGCAAGAGACAGCCTCATTCTGCGCTGCTCAGGGTTGACCTCGAGGACTCTGGCAGTAACTTCCTGCCCTTCCTGCAAAACGTCAGCGGGCTTCTCGATTCTCTTCCTGCTGAGCTGCGAAATGTGTATCAACGCCTCAACTCCCGGCTCAACCTCAACGAACGCACCAAAGTCCGCCAGACGCACAACCTTCACGTTCACGTCCTGACCCTTCGCGTAACGTTCCGCAATGCCTGCCCACGGGTCATGGAGCTGCTTATAGCCGAGACTAATGCGCTTCTTCTCCATGTCGATGTCAAGCACTAAGGCTTCTACTTCCTGCCCCCTCTTGAACACGTCGCGGGGACGAGCTATTCTGGCCCAGCTGATGTCGCCTACGTGAATCAGTCCCTCAATGCCCGGCTCAATCTCCATGAACGCACCGAACTCCGTCAAGTTCGTAATAGTTCCCTTGACAACGTCGCCCTTGTGAATCCTCTGGTCTGCTGTGTCCCAAGGGTCGCCGGTTACTTGCTTGATGCTCAGGCTGATTCTGTCCTTCTCGTGGTCGATTGCCGTAACTTTCACCGTAACTTTGTCGCCCTTCTTGAACATGTCGCGGATCTTGACGTTGCGCTTCCAGGTCAATTCCGTAACGTGAACCAGGCCGTCCATTTCGCCGAGATTGACGAACACTCCGAAGTCGGTGATGCTGTTGACTTCGCCCTCGAGAACGTCGCCCTCGTGGACTCTCTCGTAGAACTTGGCCTTACGCTCATTCTCGATTTCCTCGAGGAGTTCACGGCGCGAGAAGACAAGTCTGTGCTTTCTCCTGTCCTTGTCGAGAACTTTGACCTTGATGTTCTGGCCGATGAAGTTCGACGGGTTCGCTCCCCTGCCTGCGAGCGTGAGGTGTGATACGGGTATGAATCCCTCAATCCCGCAGAAATCTACCATGAGCCCGCCCTTGACCCTGCCGGCTCCGTGAACCTGTACGATATTGCCTTCCTGCTCGAGCTTGGCCTCAAGTTCCGCCCAGCGTTTGTCCAGCTCATGCCTCCAGCGGCTGAGTGAGAGCTGTGCTTCCTCTCCGTCCCGGACGTTGACGACTTCGACTTCGATTTTGTCGCCGACTTTGGGTTCGGGGCCGGTCTCGATTAGGAGATGGTTTGTGTACTCTTTCTCCGGCAGAACTCCTTCGCACTTGAAGCCGACGTTGATTAGCCAGCCTGCTTCGTTCTTGCCGACTACGGTGCCAGTGAGTATCTGCCCTTTGCGGAGCCTTACTGTGCTGCCGTACTGGTCGAGGAGTTCCTGCATGGTCTCCTCATGTTGTGTTGCTTCCGTTGTTTCAGCTGCTGCGTCCTGCTGTACAGTCTCGTTGACTGCTAAATCCTGCTGATCCATGAATGAATCAAACCCCCTTGACTACCTTGTTTGCGCAATGTGATACGTTACTTTATTGATAAGCCACTCAGGAGTACTTGCCCCCGCGGCGATACCAATCATATTTTTACCCATGAGCCAATCAATTTTTCCCTCTAACTCTCTCTCATCCTCTACCCACAAAACGTCTATACCTTCCGACGCGATTATGTCCCGGAGCTTTCCGGTGTTCGCGCTCTGCTTCCCGCCTATGAGGATTACCCCGTCAAGTTTGTTGTTCCTCACGAGGTTACGTGCGGCCTCCTGACGCTGTGCAGTGGCGTTGCAGATTGTGTTGCAGACGTGAAGTTCTCTGGACTTCCCTACGAGCACGGCAGCCACTCCCGCCAACTTTTCTGCTCTCTGCGTTGTCTGTGAAATCAGCGCGATTCTCGGGCACTGCCTGACGCTCATAGCTTCCTCCTCAGAGTTGACGACCTCAGAATCTCCCTGAGTGTGGCCAAGAATGCCGATGACTTCGGGGTGGTTCTTGTCGCCCAACAGCACCACGTGCCAGCCTTGACGCGAGAACTCTGCGGCCATGTCCTGAGCCTTCTTGACGAATGGGCAAGTCATGTCCTCAACGGTTACGCCCTTTGCCCTGAGGCGGTCGAGAACTTCCACTGCCTCACCGTGAGCGCGGATCATCACCTTTGCTCCTGCGGGAATGTCCGAGTCAGACTCCGCAACCCTCAGCCCCATAGCCTGAAGCCTTGAGACCTCTTGAGGGTTGTGAATGGGCAGACCGATTGTCCAGACTTCAGCGTCCCGTGTCAGGGAACGTTCTATAGCGTCAACGGCCCTCTTCACTCCGAAGCAGAACCCAGCGTGTTCGGCCATGACTAGATTAATCATGATGTCCCTCTAAGTGTTGCGTGATTGCCGACAAGATTTCGTCCTCATGATTGGACTCGGCCATGTCATACCACACAGACGGCTCGAACTTCTTGAACCACGTCTGTTGTCTCCGGCAGAATGCTTTTGTCCGCGAGATTGCCTGTTCTAGTGCCTGCTCTATCGTCAAAATTCCCCTGTGGTACGCAATGAGTTCACTATAGCCCAAGCCTTTGAGCGGGTTGAACTTGTCGTCGTAGCCGTTCTTGAGGAGCCACGCAACTTCATCGGCGAACCCGGAAGCAAATTCCTGCTCTAAACGTATTTCGATTCTGGAGAATAATTCTTCGCGTTCCCTCGCCAAACCTATATACAGA
>JAFPZI010000122.1 GCA_017417365.1 Synergistaceae bacterium | reverse complement strand
CTGAATCCTGCTGACGGCCTCAACGAGTACTGCGCTGATCTTTTCCTCAGCAAGGATTAGGCGGGATGTCTCGGTGATTCTGGTCTTTGTGGTTATGGGTGAGTTCTCGCTGACGTTCAAGAGGTTCTCTATCTTGCTTGCGACTTCCTGAAGAGGCACGGCTACTTTGTGGGCAACTATGAGGGTGATAACTGTGAAGACTGCAATTAACAGGGCACTTACCGAAATTATGATGATGTATATACTTTTGAGGGTCTCGTGAATCATCGTGGCAGGTTTACCCGAGAAGGCCATTCCGTAAATCTTTGAGCCCTGCTTTATCGGCATGTAGTAGACGTGGTAGTCAAGGCCGTTAATCTTCACGCTGTCGGAGTAGTAATCATTGCCCTGGCTCACTTCCCGCCAAATAGCGTCAGAAGCCGGAGTGCCCTCAATGCGTTTTCCGTCAGCACCAATTATCGTGGTCATGAAGCGGATGTTGCCCTTGAAGAGCGTCAAATCAACTCCAGTTGTGCGCATAGTGTCAATGTATGAAGTGTCGTACTTGATGAAGCCGTCGACAAGGTCATAGTTATTCACGATGTCATATTCGTAGTACTCTTTGAGGGCGCGGGCAGCTACGGCTAATTCTTCCTTAGTGCTCTGCTTGAGGCTGCTGACTACGATTCTTGAGGTAACTGCGACGATAATCACTACTGCGAGGATGAGTGGAATTAGTGAAAGCATAATAAGCATGGACTTCAGGCTGGTATTCTTCACGTTAACACGCTCCTGAATAAATATATCTGTGTGTGGGAAATGATACCATTTTATGAATCTTTTTGCCGTGCAGAGAATATAATATACTAACGCAATCTCATATTTCGGAGGAATAATAGTGAAGAAAGTATTATTATCAGCGTTCGTTATGCTGTTTGTGCTGTGCGGTATGGCATGTGCTGGCACGAAGGAAGAGACCGTCAATTCCGGGATGCTCACCTATCTCGGCACGACTGAGGGGGAATTTCAGGCCTCCCTTGATGACCTGAGGAAGTCTGTAGCTCCGTTAATCCCCACAGAGACTGACCTATGGGAAAATGACGACAGGCTCGAGTCGTTCATCCTTGAGCTTGTGAAGACCAGAAGGATTGTGCGGTTCTATGACTCATTGCTGGGAATGCAGATGGCCCTTCGTTCCGGGCAGGTTGACGAAATAGTTCTTCCAGAGGCCGTCGGGCTGTACTTGGTCGCAAACAACCCCAACTATGATATAGCCTTCTCGCTTAACATGATGCCGTCAACTATATCGTTCGGGTTCAAGCGCGGAAATTCGGCCCTTCAGAAGGAGTTCAACACCGCAATAGAGGCAATGAAGAAGGACGGGACATTATCGAGGCTTGAGGACAAATTCATAGCCAATGCAGGGACATCGGAGCCTGAGCAGGTAAAGTTCCAGCAGTTCAAGGGAGCGCAGACAATCCGTGTTGCCGTAACAGGGGACATGCCCCCGATAGACTACATAGCTGCAGACGGCCGGTCGGCAGGGTACAACACAGCAATTCTGGCGGAAATCGGTAAACGCCTCAAGAAGAATATTCGTCTTGTGAGCGTGGATTCTGGCGGGAGGACAGCGGCACTTGCTTCAGAGAGGGTTGACGTAGTTTTCTGGTACAGGAACACGGAAGGCCTGAAGGTTCCCGCGAAGTTCAAGGGCAAGAATCTCGGGGGTGTCATGAAGGATTCAGCGGAGGGAGTAATTCTCTCGAGCCCGTATTATGAGTGGGACACTGACTTAATCATAGGCAGGGCCGGGCAATGAAGAGAGCGTTATTCTTGTGGGTTCTCGTGAGCGTCTTTGCCTGTACTAGTGCTTTGGGCAATGAGGGAGATTTGAGGCTGGGATTTCTTGCGCGCCTGAGGACCAATGAGGATGAGTTCTACAGGATAATCAAGGAGTCGTGGCAGACTCAGGGCTGGTCAGTTCTCGGGGGCAATCACGACACGGCTTCGGCATATTTTTACGAGAGCTTGAACGTTATGATTATGGCTTTGAGGGCGGGGCAGCTTGACGAGATAATTCTACCCGACTTCACTGCTGAATACCTGATGAGGACGGATAGGACTTACAGGGCCTGCTGTGTGTCGAACTCCGGCAGAATGGGGCTGTGCTTCGGGTTCATGAAGGACAACGCGGCCTTAGCGGACATGTGGAACAGCGCATTAACGGCCATGAAGAACGACTGGACATTAACCGCCCTCGAACAGAAGTACCTCAAGGATTTTCCCGACGCGGGCAAGTACTACGAGTATGACGCAAAGACCGGCCGCAAGAAAGACCCATACGCAATCAGGTTCGAGAGGTTCACTGGAGCACCTACAGTGAGGGTAGCAATCACTGGGGACATTCCGCCGGTGGACTTCATAGGGCCTGATGGGTTCCCTGCCGGGTACAACGCTGCGGTTTTGTCGGAACTTGGCCGCCGTCTCAAGATGAACATTGAGGTTGTTGCTGTGAATGCGGGTTCCAGAACAGCGGCTTTGGTGTCTGGGAGGGCTGATGTAGTCTTCTGGTACGAGGTCCACAAGACTTTACCCAACTCAAATCAGCCTGACATTCCCGACGGAGTGATAATCTCTTCGCCGTACTTGGAGTGGGACAAGTTCATACATTTATGCATTGCGGAATAGGAGGGAGTAATCATGGGACTTGATGAGATACTGTACAAGATATTGATACAGGGCGGGTCATACTTGACGATACTGAAGGGCTTTAGGGCAACGGTAGAAATCTCTGTGTTCTCGATGATATTCGGGACGCTGCTCGGAGCTTTTGTGTGTGCGCTGAGGATGTCTCGGGTGAAGGTAGTGCGATTTTTGGCCACTATGTATATAGTTGTGCTCAGGGGTTCTCCTGTCTTAATGCTGTTGATGCTGATGTACTACGGGATATTTGCGCGGAGCTCCCTTGAGGCCAATACGATAGCGGTAATCACGTTTTCGCTGAACGTAGCGGCGCATGTTGCGGAACTGTTGAGGGCCTCAATCAGTGCGACGGACAAGGGGCAGGTTGAGGCGGCTCGTACGTTGGGGTTCTCGAGGTGGCAGGCGTTCAGGCTGATAACGCTTCCGCAGGTCGTAACGATAGCCAAGCCGGTATATCAATCCACAGTGATTAACCTGATACAGTGGACGAGCGTAGTTGGTTACGTGTCGATAACGGACCTGACGAGGGTAATCAACAACATAGCTTCACGGACAATGCAGCCGATGATTACGATAATTATCGGGATGCTGATATACCTTGCGCTTGCGTACATAGTTCATGGGTTGTTTACGTTGTCGGATATGCTTCAGGCTCGTGCGCAATGATCAGGATACTACATACTTCGGACTGGCACATAGGGCGGAGGTTGAGGGAGCGGGACAGGAGCTGGGAGTTCAGGAAGTTTTTCTCGTGGCTGTCTGGAGTGATTCGTGAGGAGAAGATTGACGTGCTGTTGGTGGCCGGAGACGTATTCGACAACACAACGCCGTCGGTTCCGGCACAGGACATGTACTATTCGTTCTTGGCCGACCTCGCGGAGTCCTCATGCAGGCACACGGTGATAATTTCCGGCAACCACGATTCCCCCGCGTTCCTCGATGCTCCGTCAAACCTGCTCAATCTCTCGGATATTCACGTAATTGGCACAGCCCGCGACAATCCCGCAGAAGAAGTAATCACCCTCAAGGGGCCTGACGGGAGGGCGGAACTAATCGTGTGTGCAGTTCCGTACTTGAGGGATAAGGACGTTAGGACTATCTCGGCTTCGGACAACCCGGGGGACTCAGAACGTGAATTGCTCTCGGGAATCAGGGGGCACTATTCGGGAGTGTTCGAGCGTGCCCGGGAGGTTCAGGGGGATTCAGATGTGCCTGTGGTAGCTATGGGTCATATGTTCATTCAGGGAGGGCGGACGGTCAGAGATGACGGCGTGAGGGCGTTGTACGTTGGGACGGCCCTTCAGGTCGGGTGTGATGTCTTCCCTGAGTGGGTAACTTACACGGCACTTGGGCACCTGCATTCACCGCAGAGGGCTGGGCGTGAGGATGTGCGCTACAGCGGGTCGCCGGTCGCTATGGGGTTTGGTGAGGCCGGGCAGCAGAAGGGCGTGTATGTCGTTGAGGTTGAGGGGAGGAGTCTTGTTGGGGTGCGTGAAGTGCGAGTGCCTGTGTTCCAGAGACTGGAGCGTGCTTGCGGGACGATGCAGGACATTTGGGACAAGATTAACGCTCTCGGGCGTGAGGAGGTGTCGGTGTGGATAGATGTTGCTCACACTGGGAGTGATTCGGCGGTGGGGCTTCAGGAGAGGGTGAATGACCTTGTGAGGAGCTATCCGTTGCTGGAAGTGTTGAGCGTCCGGGATGAGAGCAAGGCTGAGGCGGTGAGTAAGACCGGGATAGGTGAACGTGAGCTAGGGGAGATTGACCCGTTAGTGATTTTCTCGGAGCTGTTGGACTCCCGAAAAGTTGACGAGGAGAAGCGCAAAATCTTCATGCCGATGTATCAAGAAATCTTACACGGAATCGAGGCCGGTCTATCATGAAAATCTCAGCTTTGACCCTCAAGAACTTAAACTCCCTCAAGGGTGAATGGCACATAGATTTCTCCTGCGCCCCCTACTCCTCAAGCGGGATATTCGCAATCACAGGCCCCACAGGCGCGGGAAAAACTACCCTCTTTGACGCTATATGCCTCGCCCTCTACGGACAAACCCCAAGACTCGGCAAAGTCAGCGGACAGAACAACGAAATCATGACCCGCCACACAAATGACTGTTACGCTCAAGCAGTCTTTGAGGAAGCTGGCAAAAAGTATATCGCCACTTGGAGGCAGTACAGGGCAGGCACTGACAACCAGCTTCAGTCCCCTAAACACACCCTCTCGGAATTTGAGGGCGCAATACTCACTTCACGTTCTGATGACACCAGAAAACTCGTCAGCAAAATTACTGGAATGGACTTCAAACGCTTCACTCAGGCAATGATGCTCGAACAGGGAGGCTTTGACAAGTTCATCAGCTCCAAGAAGGACGACAGGGCAGAAATTCTTGAACTCATCACAGGCACAGAAATATACGGCGAAATCTCCATAAGGGTCTTTGAGCGCGCAAAACACGAGAAAAACAAGCTCTCACAGCAAGAAGTCCGCCTCAACGACAACAGAGCACTAATCGGTGATGCTAAACCAGAAGCCGTACGTGCTGAGCTCGAAGGCCTGACCACCCGCAGAACAGAACTAGAGTCCCAGCAGGCCAAGACCAAACTCGCTAAGGACTGGCACAGAGAAATTCTCAGGCTTGAGGAGAACCTAAAGTTTGCCAACGACGACATAATCACTCAGGAAAAACGCATGGAGAATATCGGGCCAATGCTCCAAGAACTCGACGCAGCAACGAGGGCCGAAAGTATTGCAGCAATCTATTCACGCCTTCAGGAAGTCAGGAAGTCCCACGCACAGTCAGCTTCAGAATGTTCACGTATGTCCGGGACAATCTCCCAGTGCAGAGCGGCAATCTCGCATATAACCGACTACGTTATCCCCAACGCTCAGGCAGAACTCTCACAAGTAAGGGGTGAAGTCGATGAAGCTCCTGACTTGGTGCTGTCTAGGATAAATTCTTCCGTCGATGAGTATGAACGCATCATGAGGGAAATCGATGCCCTGACGAAGAAGGGTGCGGAACTCGAACGCGCTCACGAACTCAGCCGCAGGGAGAAGAACTCCGCCCTAGCTCTCCGCAACAAAGCCCAAGCAAGAATGGATGAGGCTTCCCGAGAGTCCGCCGCAGCTATGGACGAACTGATTCAGGCCCGCGCAAAAACTACTTCGGCAGTACTCGATGAGGAACGCTCGAAGCTCCGGCCAGGTGAAGCGTGTCCGTTGTGCGGGTCGACTGAACACCCAATGATTGTGCACAACCCCGAAGCAGTGAGGCGGTCTGAGGAGTTGTTCAGGCTTGCAGAGAGGATTGACCAGAGGGCTAAGAAGTGTCAGGCCGCATATGAGTCCGCGATGGCTGATTACCATTCCGCAGACGAGAAGTTCAACAGTGCCGTTATTGCCGAGAACAACGCAAGGAATCAATCCGACCACAACGCCGAAGAACTCCGCGCAAAGTCTGAGGACAGGACGAGGCTTCACGATGAGGTCAGCGGGGCTATTTCTCTGCTGAGGATTACGGGAGTCAGGAACACAAGCGATATAAAAACTCGCGCGACGTCTTGGGCTGAACGGGTCAAATCCCTCGAGAAGGCCATAACCGACCACGAGGCACAGAAATTACGGCTTGAGGCACAACTAGAGGAGGCACAGAAGAATTTTGCCGTCAACAACGCGAGGCTTGACACGCTCACGGCAGAACTTGAGGAGCTTGAACGCGGATTCACTGAGGCCTTGACGGGGAAGAATTTTGCTGACGAGAAGGAGTTCACCGACTCACTCAGGGACTCCGAACGCATTGAGGCCATGAGGAGCAAACAGCGCGAAATCACCGACAGAATGACTCGGCTTGAGGCCTTACGGGCGAGGACGGAAGCGGATCTTCAGGAGCAATCTTCCCTCAAGGTTACCGACATGACCCGTGAGGACACTGAAGCACTGTTCACGCAGACTGAGTCGGAACTCGGGAGGGTGAACGCACGAATAGCGGTGCTCGAACAGAAGCAGAAGGACATTCAGGCACTCGCGGACAGGGTTCGGGAGCTTGAGGAGGAGTACAAAGCTCAGAAAGTTGTTGCCGCGAACTGGGAGGAACTTCGAGGGCTGATTGGCTCTGCTGAGGGCGACAAGTTCAGGATATTTGCTCAGGGTGTTACGCTGGGCCTCGTCGTGAAGAATGCTAACCTATACCTTCAGAAGATGAACGGCAGGTACACACTGATAACCCGTCCCGGCAGCAAGGACCTAGAACTGAGCGTGATAGACCACGAACAGGCCGAAGAGGTCCGCCCAACGGAGAATCTTTCCGGCGGTGAGAGATTCATTGTGAGCTTGGCTCTTGCGCTTGGCCTCTCTCAGATTTCCGGCAGCAAGGCTCACGTTGACTCGCTGTTCCTCGATGAGGGGTTCGGCTCCCTCGATGAGGCCTCACTGAGTACTGCTCTTGAGGCTCTCGGTGAGGTTCAGCGTGAGGGGAGAATGATCGGGATAATCTCTCACATTTCCGCAATCCGTGAGAGAATTTCCGCACAGATTAACGTTATCCCCAAGACCGAAGGAGTCAGTGTCCTCGAGGGGCCGGGCTGCAAGAGAGTGAAATAGTAAAATATCTTATTATCATAGCCTGTTACGAATCTTTAACAGTAAAATTCGCTGATTGAGTTAAACTAGGCTTCATGATTTATCTTTCCTGCATTCCACTCTTGAAGGGAGTTATTATCATGAAGCATTTATTATTATCGTTGCTGCTGGTGCTCTGCGTTGCCGGAGTATCGTCAGCGGCTCCTCAGGTGTTCTTCACTAAGGACATTTCCCCCGCAGGAATCATGGCAGTCTATGAGCATCTCGGACGCGCAGCCACAGGGAAAGTTGCCGTAAAGCTCAGCACAGGTGAGGCCGGAAACACTCACTACCTCTCACCCGCACTCATCAAGGACTTAGTGCAGAAGGTCGAGGGCACAATCATTGAGGGCAATACCGCCTACGGAGGTTCACGGGCGGCCACAGCTATGCACATGCAGGTAGCACGGGATCACGGCTTCACGGAGATTGCCGACGTTGACATTCTCGACTCTGAGGGTGAAATCTCCCTGCCAGTCTCCGGCGGAAAGCACTTAACGGAAGACGTAGTAGGCTCACACTTCGCGAACTATGATTTTGTCCTCGTCCTAACGCACTTCAAGGGCCACGCTATGGGCGGCTTCGGAGGAGCAATCAAGAATATCTCCATCGGCATAGCTTCACCAAGAGGCAAAGTCATTATCCACACGGCAGGCACACGAGACTCCGGCTCAATCTGGTACGACAAGCAGGACGATTTTCTCGAGTCTATGGCCGAAGCGGCTAAAGCAATTTCCGACAGCTTGGGCAACGGCAGAAGAATCATGTACATCAGCGTAATGAATCACCTCAGCATTGACTGCGACTGCGACGGCAATCCGGCAAAACCCGACATGCACGACATAGGAATATTAGGCTCGCTTGACCCCGTAGCTCTTGACCAGGCATGCGTTGATTTGGTCTACAAAGCTCCCGACGGTGCAAGCCTCATTAAGCGCATGGAGTCCAGGCACGGAATCCACACGTTAGAGCACGCCGAAGCAATCGGACTCGGTTCACGCACATACGAACTTGTGAGCATTGATTGAGATTCTTAACAGGGAGTTCATCTATCTCTGGTACTACTTCACCCTTCAGCTTGAGCAGATTTATTCTTACTGGCTGTGGGGAATGGCTATAGGCTCGTTCGTGTCGGTCTTCGGCAAGGAGAAAATACACTCGCTCTTTGCCTCCATGAGCACAAAACGCTTGAGCCTGTTCGGGATTGTTCCTGCATGTTTGCTGGGGATAGCGTCGCCTCTGTGCATGTACGGAACGATTCCGATAGCTGCGTCATTCCGTGAAAAGGGGATGCGTGAGGACTGGTTAGCGTCGTTCATGATGGCCTCAGTCCTCCTCAACCCCCAATTAATCGTCTACAGCACTGCTCTCGGCAAAACTGCTTTGACCGTCCGGGTAGTGTCGTGTTTCGTGTGCGGAGTCTGTGCGGGGCTGGCGGTGAATCTCTATGGGAGGATTACCGGCCAAGAGTTTTTCTCGTTCTCTGGGTTCTACGAGACTAGCAGCCGGGACACTGACCCGAATATTCTCGTGAGGTACGTGAAGAACTTCGGGCGCAATGTCCGTGCGACTGGAGGATGGTTTTTGCTGGGAATAGTCTTGACGGCGTTATTCATGCGCTACGTACCTGCGGAGGGGTTCGCGAGACTGTTCGGCCGTCGTAACGGGTTCGGTGTCCTGATGGCCGCAACGATAGGTGTGCCTCTCTACGCTTGCGGGGGCGGGACAATTCCGTTATTGATTCAGTGGCTGGCTGACGGTATGAGTATGGCGAGCGCGTCGGCATTCATGATTACTGGGCCCGCCACAAAGATTACGAATTTGGGTGCGCTCAAAATAGTTCTCGGAGGCCGGAAATTTCTTGAGTATCTGGTTTTCGTCATGGTCTACTCATTGATTAACGGCCTCGTTGTTGAACTCCTTATCCCTTGAAGTATTCGCACGCTGAGGCAAAAAATCTCAGGTCGTATTTTCCCGGGACGTTCTTGTACAATCCCGCACCGACCCTCTCAGCGTGTCCCATCCTCCCGAGAATCCTCCCGTCGGGACTCGTTACGCACTCCACTGCGAAGTCTGACCCTGAAGGGTTGTCGCTCGTCCTCATTGAGGGAGTGCCGGACCCGTCCACGTACTGAGCCGCTATCTGCCCGGAACGCATTAGCCTCAAATACTCATCCTCACTGCACAAGAATCTTCCCTCGCCGTGAGAAATCGGCAGTGAGTACACTTCACCAGCTTCATACTTCCTGAGCCACGGGGAATTGTTCGCGTTGATTCGTGTGCGGACTATCCTCGACTGGTGGCGGCCAATCGCGTTGAACGTCAGGGTAGTCTTGAGGTCCTCAGGTGCAGTTATCCGGCCATAGGGCAGCAGACCAGTCTTCACGAGAGCCTGAAAGCCGTTGCAGATTCCGCAGACTAATCCGCCGCTGCCCAGCATGTGTTCAAGTGCCGAGCTGACTTCGGGACTACGTAAGAATATCGCTATGAATTTTCCCGAGCCGTCGGGTTCGTCGCCGTTCGAGAAGCCCCCGGGAATCATCAAGGCCTGAGAATCTTTCAGCACAGCCGCAAATTCTTCTGATGACCTCTTCATGAGTTCGGGCGTGAGGGTCTTCACAACAAAGATTTCTGCCCTGCCTCCTGAAGCCTCGATTGCCCGCGCTGTCTCGTACTCGCAGTTAGTGCCGGGAAAAACAGGGATAACGAATTTCGGAGCTGCCTTAGTGCCGGAGTAATGGACTCTCGGTAGTCCTGTGGAGATTTCCGCGTCGGGAATCGCTTTGTGCCTGTCCGAGTCCGTCGGGAAGATTTCGCTTAACGGAGCGTCATAGATTCTTGCGGCCTCATGGTCGGGTGTCCCTGTGGTGCGTCCTAGTTCAGGGTACTCTGTGAAGTCGTCAGCAGCCTCAATGATGAACCTTCCGCGTTTGTCGTCGTCAGCAACCTCACGAGTGAACTCGAAGCCCAAATCATTACCAAGACACATCTTGAACACAGCCGCCTTCACACCTCCGAAAGTCGGAGCCATGCACGCCAAGATTTTACCCTCAGAGTTGAGACGCTCAATGTCCGCAAAAATCTTCAGCAAGGACTCCTTCACCGGCAGCCCGCGTGAATCGTACTTGGGTTCAAGCATAATCACACGGCTTCTTGCCCTCTTGAACTCGGAAGTAATTACCCTCTCAGCATTGCCCATTGAGACCGCAAAAGATATCAGCGTCGGTGGAACGTCCAACCTCACGCCGTCGGAGTCCGTGAATGTCCCGCTCATCGAGTCCTTTCCGCCGATTGCAGAGACCCCGTAATCCAGCTGTGCACTCAACGCACCCAGCAATGCCCCAAAAGGTTTGCCCCAACGTTCAGGGTCATCGGGACGGCCAAAATACTCCTGAAGGCTCAACCAGCACTGAGAGATTTTCCCGCCCCCTGCAACAATCTTGCACAGGCTCTCAACTACCGCCATGTACCCGCCCTCGTAGGGTGAACGTTCCGACAAATACGGGTCATACCCCCAAGCCATAAGGGTGCACACGGGACTCTCGTCGGGGTGCCTCGTAGGGAGCTTGGCCGCCATGAACTGCGAGGGTGTGCGCTGGGTTTTGCCTCCGTAGGGCATGATTACGCTGTGTGCTCCGACGGTTGAGTCAAAACGTTCGGCCAATCCACGCTTTGAGCAGACGTTCAGGTCCCCGAGAAGCTCAGGGTAGGGCGGTAAAGTTCTGGTGCCGGGTTTTGGTGAGGGCACAAAGATTTTCGTGTGTCTTGGTGCACCGTGTGAGTCGATGAAGCGTCGCGACAAGTTCACGATTTCCTTACCGCGCCAAGTCATCCGCATACGTCCCGAGTCATTCACGCTGGCGATTACCGTAGCTTCTAGGTTCTCACTAAGTGCGAGGGACTTCACGCGCTCTGCGTCCTCTGGAGCAACAACGACGGCCATTCTTTCTTGGGACTCACTCACTGCGATTTCCGTACCGTCTAGGCCAGAATACTTCAGGGGCACAGCGTCTAGGTCAATGTCGAGACCGTCAGCGAGTTCACCAACAGCCACGCTCACTCCTCCAGCACCGAAATCATTGCACTTCTTCACGAGCCGAGTGAATGCGGGATTCCTGAAGAGCCGCTGAAGTTTGCGTTCCTCTGGAGCATTGCCCTTCTGGACTTCGGCACCGCAAGTCTCGAGGGAACTGGCAGTGTGTGAGACGCTCGAACCCGTAGCTCCCCCGATACCGTCGCGCCCCGTCCGTCCTCCGAGCAGCAGCACAACGTCTCCGCTCTTGGGGGACTCGCGCTTCACTGCGGACTCCGGCACAGCTGCCACGACAGCTCCGACCTCCATGCGCTTGGCCGAATAGCCGGAGTGATAGACCTCGTCAACAAGTCCTGTGGGAATGCCTATCTGATTCCCGTATGAGCTGTAACCCTGCGCGGCCTTCGTGATGATTTCGCGCTGGGGAAGTTTTCCCGCCCTCGTTGGCTGTGAAGGGTCTGAAGCTCCAGTGAGCCTCATTGCCTGATACACATAGCCGCGTCCCGACAACGGGTCCCGAATCGCTCCCCCTATGCACGTTGCTGCCCCTCCGAACGGCTCTATCTCCGTAGGGTGGTTGTGGGTCTCGTTCTTGAACAGCACAAGCCAAGACTCACCCCCAACGTTCACCCTCACTGTGCAGGCGTTGTTCTCCTCACTGTGAACGGCTTCGGGAGGGTCGATATATTTCGCGCCGATTGTGGCAATGTCCATTAGGGTTATTGGTCTGTCGTCGGGGTAAGCGAGCGATTCACGTAATGCCTTGTACCTGCTGAAGGCCTCACTCACCAAGTCATCATGGATTTCTGCGGAGTCTATTGCTGTCGTGAATGTCGTGTGTCGGCAATGGTCCGACCAATACGTGTCGAGTACCTTAATTTCCGTGCGAGTGGGGAGCCTTCCTTCTGCGGAAAAATACTCCTCGCACTTGGCCAAGTCCTCACGGCTCATTGCCAGTCCCGAAAGATTTTCGTAATCCTTCACGGTCTCAACGTCAGGCGGGACGGGGTAATCAGTCCTCAAGGTCAATGCTTCACCCAAATCTGCCTCCCTAGCTTCTACGGGGTTGATTAGGGACTTCTTGACGGCCTCAGAGTCTACCTCACCGTTGAAGACGTAGATTCTTGCTGTACGTATGACCGGCCGGAAGCCAAGTAAGAGACTCACGCACTGTTCTGCGCTGTCGGCTCTCTGGTCGTACTGTCCGGGAAGGTATTCGACTCCCAACACGTAATCTCCGCGCGGAAGGTCTGAAGTGATTTCGTCGGTGAGGGGTTCAGCAAACACGAGGTACTTGCACTGTTCGAGCTGTTGGGGTGTGAGGCCGTCGATGTCGTAACGGTTGAAGACTTCTCCAGAGCGGCCGTTGATGGTGATTTTCTCGCGGCGTGTGGTGTAGAGTCTGTGGATCATTCAGGCATTGCTCCTATGTCAGTTCTGTAACGCATTCCCTCGAACTTAACGAGCCTCACGGAGTCATACGCTCTCTCTCTGGCTTCCTCTGGGGTTGAGCCGATTCCAGTAACGGCCAAGACACGCCCCCCGTTGGTTACGTACTGAGTGCCTGTGAACTTCGTCCCGCAGTGATAGACCTCAACTCCCGCCCGGACTTCTGCTCCTCCGAAATCTATCGGGTAACCAGTCAGGCAGATTCCCGGGTAGCCTCCCGACGCAAGCACAACACAGCATGACGCTCCGGCCTTGAACTTCACGTTTGCCTCAGCGAGTCTCTCCTCACGAACAGCGAGCATGAGGCTCAACATGTCCCCGTCGAGCAGCGGCAATATTGCTTCTGTCTCCGGGTCCCCAAAGCGTGAATTGTACTCGATTACCTTCGGGCCGTCCTTAGTGAGCATTAACCCGAAGTACAAGCACCCTTTGAACGCACAGCCTTCTTTGTTCATGGCGTCAATCGTGGGGAGAAAGATATTCTTCATGCAGTATTCAGCGATCTCTGGAGTGTAGTAGGGGTTGGGAGCTATCACGCCCATTCCGCCTGTGTTGGGTCCTGTGTTGCCGTCATAGGCTCTCTTGTGGTCCATCGACGACATCAGCGGGGTAATCGTGTGTCCGTCAGTGAGGGCTAACACCGTAACTTCCGGGCCCGTCAAGCACTCCTCAATGAGGATTCTTTCACCAGCCTCACCGAAAATCTTGGCCTTCATGCAGGAGATTACTGCCTCACGAGCCTGCTTGAAGTTCGCACACACAGTTACGCCTTTGCCCTTAGCAAGACCGTCAGCCTTTACGACCAATGGACATGTGTTGGTTGCGCAGTAAGTTAGTGCCTTGTCGATGTCGGTGAAGATTTCGTACTTGGCTGTAGGGATTCCGTATTTGGTCATGAGTTCCTTAGCGAAGATTTTGCTGCTCTCAATCCTTGCGGCCTTCTGTGTGGGACCGAAACACTTCACCCCTGCCTCCTCTAACCTGTCGACGGCCCCCAAAGCTAACGGGTCATCAGGAGCTACGATGGCGAAATCTATCTTGTTCTCGACGGCGAATTTGACCTGTGAGTCTATGTCCGCAGCGGAAATGTTGACGCACTCGGCGAGTGAAGAAATTCCGCCGTTGCCGGGAAGGGCATAGAGTTTCTTGGTCTGAGGGTTGCGGGCTATGGACTTCAGGAGAGCGTGTTCACGTCCGCCCCCGCCGATTATTAGTATGTTCATAAAGATGATTGCCTCCTTTCAGTTGTCATAGTGTCCTTTGCACGAAGCTATAACTATAACGCTATCTTTCTCACGGTATACAATGCGGTTGGCTGAGTCTATTCGCCGGCTCCACCAGCCTGACAAATCTTCCTTTAACGGTTCAGGCTTCCCTATTCCGTCGTAAGGATTGCGCTGAATATCTCTCAACAGGGCATTAATTTTTCTCAGAGTCTTTTTGTCGCTGTCCTGCCACTCAAGATAGTCATTCCAGCCCCGCTCATCCCATAGCAGCTTCATGAATCACTCCTCGATCAGTTCGTGTTCAGATAGTTTAGCTGCACCTGAATCTATCTCAGCAGTAACCTTCTTCAAGTACTCGATATTCGAGGGTGAATAAAACAGGTCTTCACTCAATGTGCCGGAAGATGTTTCCTGCTCACGTATAAATTTGCGTGCGAGGATGGCAAAAGCTGTTGATATATTCATGCCCATCTTATGACACACACGCTCCATTTCACTTTTGAGGCCGGACTCTACTTCAAGTGTCAATAGTTCATGCTTCATTGCGTTCATGGGCTTACCCCCCTAATGGTGGAATAATCTCCGGGCAGTCATGACCATTGCCACACTGTGAAAGTTGCAAGCCTCAATCACCAAATCATCACGGACGCTCCCGCCGGGCTGGGCAATGTACTTCACTCCGCTCTTGGCCGCACGCTCTATGTTGTCAGGGAACGGGAAGAAAGCATCACTCCCCAAAGCAGCGTCATAGATTCCCTCAAGGAATTTGCGCCCTTCTTCTGAGCCGTCCGAAGCCTGAAGCTCACGGGTCATCTCGTCTATAGCGTTGTCGCGTTCAGGCCGCCCCATAGAGTCCGGGAAGACGTGTGCGAGAATTTTCGGGTGTTCACGGAGTAACCTTCTGTCAGCCTTGTCGCATGCCAGCCTGACACACGCTATTCGGGACTGCTGACCGGCTCCCACACCCAAAGTCTGCCCGCCCCTCGTTACGCACACTGAGTTAGACTGCGTGTACTTCAGGGTAATTAGTGCTAGGGTCAAGTCCCTCCTTGCGCTCTCAGGAATGTTCTTGCTGTCCGTTATCGGTGCGTCGAAAATCGCTGGGTCAATCACTGGTGCGGTGTTGCGGGACTGCTCAAACGTTACGCCGAAAACTTCACGCCTCTCGAGTGCCGGGGGCTCATAGTCAGCATCAATCTTGACGACAGCATAGCCGCCTTTGCGCTTGGACTTGAGAATCTCCAGAGCTTTGGCCGTGTAGCTCGGGGCTATGATTCCGTCAGACACTTCGGGCTTGATTAGTCTTGCTGTGGACTCGTCGCACTCATCACTAAGGGCTATCCAGTCCCCGAACGACGCGAGCCGGTCCGTCCCACGTGCACGGGCATACGCACAAGCAAGCTCCGACAGTTCCGCATCATCTGGGATGAAGAATATTTTGCGTTCATTGTCCGTCAACGGGAGGCCTATAGCTGCTCCTGCGGGTGAAACGTGTTTGAAGCTGGCCGCAGATGGTACGTTAAGGGTCCTCCTGAGTTCTCGCACCAACTGCCAAGAGTTGAGAGCGTCAAGAAAGTTAATGTATCCGGGTCTGCCGTTGATAATCTCTATTGGGAGATTGCTTCCGTCGGTCATGAAGATTCTTGCTTGGGGCTGGCTGGGGTTCATTCCGTATTTCAGGGTGTAATCTCGCAATTAATTTTCCTCCTTGTTGTAGAGCTTGTCCTCGTAACTCGTCAGGCCGGCTCCGTAATACCTCACGTACAATGACACTTTGTTATCCTTGTCGAATTCCTCCCAAAGTGCCGGAGCAAATTCGTCAATCTCGTCGGGAATGATTACCCTTCTCGGTTCCCCGCTGAACGACGGCAGGATTTCACTCGACATTACGTCGTGATTGTACGTGTGAATCAATCTGCCCTGCCCCGGAGTGTAGGCGTAAGAGTAAAAGTATTTGCCGTCCCTCTTGAGGATGCTCTGTGTGTGGCCCGAAGGCGTGAGTATTGCGCTGATTCGTGGGGTGTAGTGGGGAGCGTCGGGTTCATATTCGCGGGTCATCAATGCCTCCTCAAACGTACGGCCTGCGGTCAGTGCGTCATACACTGTGTCAGTCTGGTCGCCGTTGGTAACTATTGCGCAGTCCTTCATGACTCTCACAGGTGCATAGAGGATTAGTGAGCTGTCTAGGGTCTTATCGCTGCCGGTGAGCCGAATCAGCAAGTCATCTCCTGACCTCTCGAAGACTCTTGCCCGGCTTGACGCGCTCCTGCCCATGATGAAATACGCAAACATTATCCGTCCAGACGGAGTCATTCCCGTAATTATGCCTCTTCCGGGATAATGCATAGGCTTCGGGAAAATTTTCGGTGAGAGTTCCTGACAGAGCTTCTCAACAGTTCTCGGGAGGATCACCCATTCAGCCCGCTCCATGACTCTGCGCTGGAGGGTCTCGGGTGTGTCGTGAGGACGGACCTCTACGGCCTTCTGTGAGAGAATCTTTCCGCCGTCAACGGACTCGTTCACCATGTGGACAGTTGCTCCCGTAATCTTTACGCCGGACTTGATGACCTCCTCGTGAACCTTGAGGCCGTAATAGCCCTTCCCGCAGAACGAAGGAATCAATGACGGGTGAATGTTCACGACAGGGACGCTCACAGCCTCGAGGAAGTCGGGACTAAGAATCTTCATGAACCCAGCGAGAACCACGAGTTCAGCACCGCACTTCCTGAGTTCGTCAAGAATTGATGCCTCGTTGGGACAAACCGCAGAAGGTATCCCGGAGTTCTCTGCACGGTCGAGGGCATAGACCCCGCTCCGGCTCGAAATCACTTCAACGATACGCCCGCTCTTAAGGATTCCGTTCTCCTGAGCGTTGATTAAGGCCTGAAGGTTGGTACCTCCTCCGCTGACTAGCACAGCAATTTTCAGCACAATATTATTCCCCTTTCTGCTCGGACAATCTCACCGATGACGTAAGCACCATCAACTGCCCTCACCAATTCATCCGAGCCAGCAACAATAATCATTCCGGCTCCCATGTTGAACACGTGATACATTTCGTCAAGCTCAAGGTTACCGGCCTTCCTGATAACGTCAAAGACTGGAGGTGTCTTGACGAGGGATAAATCAATCTTTGCGCACAGACCTTCAGGCAGGCAGCGCGGGATATTCTCGTAGAAGCCTCCTCCTGTTATGTGTGCTAGGGACTTCACTCTGTCGATGACCGGCAGAATGTCCTTAACGTAAATTCTCGTGGGGGTCAATAGCTCCTCACCCAAAGTCTTTGCGAGTTCGGGCACGTAGGCTTTGAGGTCGTGAGCTGCGAAAACTTTTCTGACGAGAGAATAGCCGTTGGAGTGAATCCCCGATGACGGCAGAGCGATAACAGCATCGCCCTCACGGACATTCACGGGGTCAAGGATCTTTGAGCGTTCCACGAGACCAACACAGAACCCGGCCAAGTCGTATTCATCTTGTGGGTAGAAGCCAGGCATTTCGGCAGTCTCTCCGCCAATCAGCGCACAACCTGCGGACACGCAACCGTCAGCGACTCCCTTGACGATTTGGGCGACACGTTCGGGGTAATTCTTGCCGACAGCGACATAATCGAGGAAGAACAGCGGCCTTGCTCCCGAACAGAGCACATCATTGACGCACATAGCAACGCAGTCGGTGCCTACGGTGTCGTGTTTGTCGAGGGCAAAGGCTATCTTGAGCTTTGTGCCGACTCCGTCAGTGCCGGAGACTAGGACTTGGCCGTTGCCTATGTCGAACAGTCCGCCGAACCCTCCGAGTTCCGAGAGCACCCCGGGAATGTGTGTGCGCTTGACGTGTTCACGCATTAACCTCACTGCCTGATAGCCGGCCTCTACGTCCACACCCGACTCACGGTAATTCATTCCGCACCTCCAAGTCCTGAACACGAACCTTTTCGGCCATACTCAGTGCCTCACACTCAAGACGTGCAGCAAGACCCTCATCACTCAGAGCGAGAATCCTTGCGGCCAAGTACGCAGCGTTCCCCCCAGCGTTGACACCTACACACGCCACAGGCACACCAGGGGGCATTTGTGCCGTCGACAACAGAGCGTCAACACCTCCGAGAGTCCCGCCCCCGGCAGGCACACCGATAACGGGAAGCCTCGTGTATGCGGCCAAGACTCCGGCCAAGTGCGCGGCCATCCCAGCAATCGCGATAATCACACCGAAGCCCTGATCCTTTGCGCTCAATGCGAACTCCCGAACCTCATTAGGCGTTCTGTGTGCGGACATTACCCGAACAGTGTACCCAACCCCGAGAGACTCTAGGACCTCAACACATTTCTTGGCTATGGGTAAGTCGCTCTTTGACCCCATGATTACTGCGCACTTCATGAGTGTTCACCAACATTGACCGTAGGAATCCGGGACAACTGCGAGAACGTCGACAACGGAAGGGCTGGAGCGTTGTCCGAAGACGAGGCCCGAGCGGCGGTCTGATTCTCCTTCACGATAACGTCCCACAGCTCTTTGCGCCAAATCTGAGTCGACTGAGGAGCCGTTATCCCCAAACGCACTATGTCGCCACGAACGTCGATAACCATAATATTTATGTCCGTGCCAATCTGGATTGACTCGTTGATTTTCCGGCTTAACACTAACATTATTCCGCCCCGCTTTCTGCCTTCATCTTGCTGCGGACGTTCTGAGGGAATACCTGAAACCTCACGGGGTATTCTTCATTGAGGGCGATTACCTGAACAGCTAACCTTGTGGATAAGTTAATCAGGATCGGTGCGCGCAAATTGGCGGTCATTTCCCATGGCAGGCCGTTGGGAATCGTGAGGATCACCAACAGTGCGAGGTCCGAAGGGTCAGGGTTCTCTCCGCGCCCGAGCAGCTTTAGTTCGTCGTCGGGGATTCGGGCGTTGTAGTCGCTCCTTACGGCATCGGGGCTGGTTACGGGCAGAGCGAGGCCCGGTTCTGAAGCTGACTGGAGCCACTTGACCGCTGAATCATCGGGAGCAATTATCACGAACTCTCTGCACTGCTCAAAGGCCGGTATGCCTCTGGGAAAAGTTATGATGTCTTCCTGAGAGCAGGAGATTTCCCCAAAACGTGAGGACTTGATAATCATTCGGCAATCACATACCTTTCGTTAGTCTGTGAAAATTTCGCGCATAATAATAACATTTCCTGATAGTGGCCTGAAATTGCGGAATCTCAGAATTATTGCTAAACTGGCCTGTTAAATTCAAGAGGTGAGTTAGTAACTTGGAGCAGGAAACTTTTCCGTTATTCGGCTGGCTCGATGAGATGCATTCACGCGGCCGCAAAGAACTTGAGGAGGCCTCAGACACTGGGGGATTATTGGTTGTGCCTGTAATTTCTGAGCCTCAGGGCCAAGACGAAGAGACACCTGCTTTCAGCTTTGAGCCTCCTGAATCTGTAGCAGGGATTCGCACAGAAGCTGATGATATTCTGTCGGGCTTGGGGGATATTGAGCCGGAGACTTCACCGCTCTATGTGCCGGAGTCTGAGCCGGAAGACGGGAGTCTCATAGACACACCAGAGCAAGACATCATCACCGAGCCTCTCAACGACTCACAGCAGGAAGACGAGACTCTCACCCACACACCAGAGCCGGACATTATCACCGAGACTCCTGATGACATACCAGACATAATCACGAAGCCCCTCACTGACTCACAATCAGAACCTGAGTCTTTCACCGACACACCACAGCCGGACATCATCACCGAGACTCCAGACGACATACCAGACATAATCACGGAGCCTCTCACCGACTCACAGCCGGAAATCATCACCGAGCCCTCCGCAACCCTGCCCGGCCAACAACACTCAGACCTCG
>JAFPZI010000121.1 GCA_017417365.1 Synergistaceae bacterium | reverse complement strand
TGTGCTTTGGTTACCTCGATGAATGGACTGTTGCCGACTTCGTAGAGGCCTTGTGCTGTCTTGAGGTGCTGCTCTAAGTTCGTGAGCTTCTCGCGTTCTACGTCCCTGTTGAGGAGCTTTAGGACTAAGTCATAATAGGCTCTCTTGGCGTTGGCGGCTACGGTAACTTGAGTGCTTCTGGCGGTCTCCTCTGAACCTCTGAGGCTCTCTAGGCGGATTTCCTGCTGTAACTTGTTGCGGCCGGTGTCGTAGAGCAATTTCGTTGCGGTGATTGAGAGTGTCTCCGAGAGGGTGCGGGTGTCCCAGTGGTCATAGTCTCCGTTGTAGCGCATTGACCCGGAGATGTCCGCCTTGATCCTCATAGCTGCCCTTAAGGTTTCGAGCTGGGCGGCTATGCTTTGGGTTGCACTGTGAGCTTTGGTGAGCGAGGGATGATTAGTGAGGGCGAGAAGAATACATTCCTCAAGGGACAAGCCAGAAACGTCGCCGGAAATCACTTGGGCTTGAGAATTTGTACATAGAGTCAACAACAGCAAAAGTGTAATAGAAAGTTTGCGCATCACATAGAAAACTCCTGAGAATAAAATTAGACCCCGTGAATGCAGTTTGTACATGAAATCACGGGGTAAAGTATATTTAGTTGTTATGAAAAATTTGTGGAGTGCCTAGCCGCGAGTAATCTCAGTGTTGGCCATCTTCTCGTACACTAACGCTAATGCGCTGTGGTCGCACTGGCCCTTGCCGTCGTTGTGGAGGATCTTCATCATCTCGAAGACCTGAGCCGTGAGGGGTGTGGGTGAGTCTACGGCCTTCGCTGCGTCGAATACGTTGTTCAAGTCCTTGATGTGCAGGTCAATCTTGAAGCCGGGCTTGAAGTTGCGGTCCATAATCATGGGGGCCTTAGCATCCATGACAGTAGAACCCGCGAGTCCGCCCCTGATTGCCTGATAGATTGCTTCGGGGTTGACGCCTGCCTTCTTGCCGAGCATGAGAGCTTCACTGACGGCAGCGATATTCACGGCGACGACGATTTGATTGCAGAGTTTGGTAACGTTGCCGGCACCGATCCCTCCGCAGAGCACAACGCTCGAACCCATAGCCTTGAGGACCGGCTCAAACTTTGCGAAAACTTCTGGTTTGCCTCCGACCATGAAGCTCAGAGTCCCGTCAATGGCCTTAGGCTCTCCTCCGGACACGGGAGCGTCAAGCATCTCGATACCCTTTTTGGCGAGGGCTTCGGCGATTTCGCGGCTGGCTATCGGGTTGATTGAGGACATGTCGATAAAGGCAGCACCCTTCTCCATGTGGTCGGCTACTTTGTCGTCCTCAAGCATTACGCTCTTGACGTGGGGTGAGTTCGGGAGCATGGTCAGGACGAGTTCAGCACCTTTGGCGGCATCCACGGCGTTGGCGGCAGCGACTGCCTTACCCTGTCCGAAGGCTACAACGTCATCAATTACTGCCTGTGCGCGGTCATAGACTCTAAGTTCGTGGCCGGCCTTGATTAAGTTCTTGGCCATAGGCTTACCCATGATACCCAGACCAATAAATCCTATCTTCATAGTATGCACCTCACTATTAGTATTTGTGATTGTAAAAATTATAATTGAACGTGGAGGTAAAATGCAAAACTTTTGCCTATAGTATAATTTTTCCATGACCACTATCTTAACGATTGATGAATTATTCAGGGGGAGCACACACAAAGCGTCGGTATTTTCCCCTGAGGCTGTTAGTTATCTGGAGGGTGCGGTGTTTATGAGGCCGTCGAGGGGCGGTGAAGTGCCGTACGTGAGGTGCCTTATTCGGGATAAGGATGTGAGATTGACTCCTGAGGAGGCGGTGAGGCAGTTGTACGTGTATGACTTGATTCACGTTGAGGGGTATTCTGCGGAGAATATACGGCTTGAACACCCTGTGCATTTCGGGCGTGAGGTTAAGCGTGCGGACATTGTGATATTCGAGAGGAGGCACCCCGAGTCTGAGTATATTATTGTGGAGGTCAAGAAGCCCAAACTCCTTGAGGGAAAAGCTCAGCTGAAATCTTACTGCAACGCTACGGGGGCAGTTATCGGTGTGTGGACCAACGGAGAAATCATAGAGTGCTACCACAGGAAGGACCCGAATTATTTCGAGAAGGTCAGGCATCTTCCCAAAGCCCGCGAAACTTTGAGGGACGTAATCGGTCAACGCTGGACGATTAATGACCTTACGCGCGAGAACAAGCTCGAGGACGGCAAAATTACCCTCAAGGATATTATTACGGACATAGAGGACGAAGTTTTTGCTAATGCCGGAGTTGATGTGTTCGATGAGGTCTTCAAGCTGATATTCACCAAACTCTATGACGAGATGAAGAGTGTACGCAACGAATCCCGCCTTCTTGAGTTCGGGAATTACGGAGACACTGACCAAGACCTGAAGGATAACATACAATCCCTCTTTGACCGGGCAAAAGAGGAATGGCCGGGCGTTTTCACGAAAGACGACAAAATCACCCTCAACCCTTCGCACTTGGCGGTGTGTGTGTCCTCATTGCAGAACGTCAAGCTCTTCAACTCAAATCTTGATGTGGTAGATGATGCGTTCGAGTACCTGATGACGAAATCACAGAAGGGCTCAAAGGGTCAGTTCTTCACGCCGCGCTACGTGATAGATATGTGTGTGAAGATGCTCAACCCACAGGAACACGAGACAATGATAGACACAGCTGCGGGGTCATGCGGTTTTCCTGTGCATACTATCTTTCACGTGTGGGGGAAAATCTACGACAGGCTCGGCCTTCCCAGAAGGAACATGTTCACTGCGGAGACGAAGCCCGACGAGTGCATTGACTATGTGCGCAAAAAGGTATTCGCGATTGACTTTGACCCTAAGGTGGTAAGGGTGGCTAGGACTCTGAACCTGATAGCCGGGGACGGACAGACGAACGTGATACACTTGAACACTCTGGACTACATGAACTGGGAGGAAACAACGCGTTCTGAAGAGTGGATAGACACGTACAACGAGGGGTGGAAGGGATTACGCGAGCTTCGTGCGGTGAAGAAGAGCAACCTTGAGTTCATGTTTGACATTGTGATGGCGAATCCTCCGTTTGCTGGGGACGTTAAGGAGGGCAAGATCATATCACAATACGAGCTGGCCAAAGACAAGAAGGGTAAGTACGTCAGCAAGATCGGGCGTGATATTCTGTTCATCGAGAGGAATCTACAGTTCTTGAGGCCGGGCGGGAGGATGGCAATAATTCTGCCTCAAGGGAGGTTCAACAATTCCAGCGACAAATATATTCGGGACTTCATAGCGGAAAGGTGCAGGGTATTGGCGGTTATCGGACTTCACGAGAACGTGTTCAAGCCCCACACCGGGACGAAGACGAGCGTACTGCTTGTGCAGAAGTGGGATGACGAGTTGTGTCCGAAAGCGGAGGATTACCCGATATTCTTTGCGACGATGAGGAAGCCTGGCAAGGACAATTCAGGGGAGAAGGTGTACGTGAAGGACGAGGGAGGGAGCGTGAAGGTTGACGGGCACAACCACCCGATAGTGGAGCATGATTTGTACAATCACGAGGGGTTGACGGAGGATGGGATTGCGGAGGCGTTTATAGAGTTTGCGAAGAGGGAGGGGTTAAGTTTTTTCGCCGGAGCCCGCTTTGATGAGGAGAGGTATTCTGCTTTGAGGGGCGGGCTTGAGATCAGCGAAGTGATGTATTCACAGGTTATGAAGAATAAATATTTTCGTCTCGATGATGAGTTCTACCAGAAGCAATATTCTCTATTGGATTTACAGCTTGATAAGATAGGTTATAGGCTTATACGAGAAATAGCTAGAGAGATTACAGACTTCGGAGCATTCTCTCAGACAAATATGATAACTTATCTTGATAACGGTGTGCTGTTCTTGCGTAATCAGGACATCAGCGAAGGCATCATCAATAGGAGCAATAATATCTTCATAAGTGAGGATGTCTATAATAGCTTGACGTTGCATC
>JAFPZI010000120.1 GCA_017417365.1 Synergistaceae bacterium | reverse complement strand
GTCCGTCGCCCACACACAGGATACTTCACTGTTCATGCCCTCACTTCCTCAGTTTGGGGTCTAACGCGTCCCATAGTCCGTCGCCCACACACAGAATAATTCACTGTTCTTGGCCTCACTTCCTGAGTTTGGGGGGTCTGGTGCGTCCCGTAGTCCGTCGCCCACACAGGATACTTCACTGTTCATGGTCATCACTTCCTGAGTTTGGGGTCTAACGCGTCCCGTAGTCCGTCGCCCAAAAAGTTGAAAGCTAATATCGTGATTGAGATTGCCCCAGCAGGAAAGAACATCTGCCACGGAAATACCGGCAATGCCACAATTGCATCACTGCTCAATACCCCCCAGCTCGCCATTGGTGCACTCACCCCCAGCCCAACAAACGACAAAAATGCCTCCGTGAATATCGCCCCAGGTATCGAGAACGTCAGCGTTACCAGAACAGGACCCATAGCGTTCGGGATTAAGTGCCTCAGCAAAATCCTCGACGGACAAGCCCCCAACACACGCGCCGCCAAGATAAATTCTTCGTTCTTCAGCCTCATCACTTCCGCTCTCACTATCCTCGCCATCGGTGCCCAATACGTTATCCCAAGCGTGATGAATATGCTCTTGAGCCCCGGACCTACTACCACCATCAGCAGAATCACGTAAATCATCGTCGGTACGCTGTATATCACGTCAACAACGCTCATCATGATATTATCTGTCTTCCCGCCGGCAAATCCTGAAATCCCCCCATAGATTACCCCTATGAAGAGGCTTATGAAGCTCGCTAAGAACCCCACTGACAGCGAAATTCTCGCTCCATACAGCACCCTCACGAATAAGTCCCGCCCGAATAAGTCCGTCCCGAACCAATGCTCTAAACTCGGAGGCTCATTGCTCACTACTAAGTCCTGTGCGTCGTACTCGTAACGTGAGAACATCGGACCAAATACCGCCATTCCCACTATCAACACTATCACCATCAACCCTAATACCGCCATAGGGTCGCGGAATAATCTCGCCCTCACGTCCTGCCAGTACGTTTTTGACGGCCTCACTTTTTCCGCACAGTCCTTCACTTCTCTCGGCAGGGGCAGGAATAATTCTCGCTCATTCATCCTCTTCACCTCAGCTTGATTCGAGGGTCAACTATGGCCAAGCACACGTCAGCAACAAGGTTGAAGAATACCAGCAATGCGCTATAAAATATCGTTAGCCCCATAATCGTCGTGTAATCCCGGTTGTTGATGCTCGTTACGAAAAACGTACCCAGTCCAGGCACACCAAACACCTGCTCTATCACAAAACTTCCCGTCAATATTCCAGCCGTCAACGGTCCCAAATACGTTATCACAGGAAGCACTGCGTTCTTCAATGCGTGAACGTACAGCACTCGGCCTTCACCCAATCCCTTAGCGTACGCAGTCCTGATATAGTCCTGCCCCAATACCTCAAGCAGTCCCGAACGCACCAGCCTCGAGATAAACGCCGCAGGGTACAGCGCAAGTGTTACCGCAGGAAGCACCGCAGTTGATGCACCCTCCCAGAAGCCTACCGTTACCAGCCCAAGCCTCCACGAGAACACGTACACCATTAACGTTGCTATCACGAAACCCGGCACAGTTACCCCCAAAGTCGCCAAGAACATTGCGAGCCTGTCAGGCCATTCACCTCGCCTCAACGCTGAGATTATCCCAACAGGTATACCAATCACCAATGCCAGCAACAACGCCGCACCTCCAACAGCAAACGACACAGGAAAGCGTGAACCTATCAGCTCATTCACCGTCATTCCCTCATAGCGATATGACGGCCCCAAGTCCAACCGTAACACGTTCAGCAAGTACCTTCCGTACTGAATGTGTATCGGGTCATTCAGGCCGTAACGGGCATTCATCTTCTCAAGCACAAATGACGGTATCGCTTTCTCCTCCGTGAACGGCCCGCCGGGTATCATATGCATCATGAAGAACGTCAGCGTAATCACCACAAACAACGTCAGAAGGCTCATTATTACCCTCCTGAAAATGTATCTGCTTATTTGAACTCACCCCCGAATGTTTGCGGAAATTTTAACACGCCCTCAACAGTAAATCCCAACAACTGCTATAATTATTCCACAATTCCATATACCAAAGGAGGATTCTTTACCTTGAAGCTGAAAGTTGCAGTATCTATTATGCTCGTTTGCGCTCTCACGGCTGGTGCTGTCTGGGCCGCTGAACCCGCAAAGTTCCACATCGGAGTCATGACCGGCACAGTCTCTCAGTCAGAAGATGACCTCAGAGGCGCGGAACTCATGATCAAGAAGTATGGCGACACTAAGGACGGCGGGATGATTACCCACGTAACTTACCCCGACAACTTCCCGTCAGAACAGGAGACCACGATAAGCCAAATCGTAGGACTTGCTGATGACCCATTGATGAAGGTTATCGTTGTGAATCAGGCGGTGCCCGGCACAGCAGAGGGCTTCAGGAGAGTGCGTGAGAGGAGGCCGGACATTCTCTTACTTGCCGGCGAACCCCACGAGGACCCCGGCGTAATCACAGAGGCCGCAGACATAGCCACGCACACCGACCACATCGGGCGCGGCTACACAATCCCGCTCGGCGCAAAGAAGATGGGTGCGAAGACTTTCGTACATATTTCGTTCCCGCGCCACATGAGCTACGAGACACTTGGCCTCAGGCGCGCAATCATGGAGGAAGCGTGCAAGGACTTGGGGATAAAGTTCGTGTTCGAGACTGCACCTGACCCGACCAGCGACGTAGGGATGGCTGGAGCACAGCAGTATATCCTTGAGAACATGCCGGTATGGATTGAGAAGTACGGCAAGGATGCGGCGTTTTTCTGCACCAACGACGGCCACACTGAACCGTTACTGCGTCAGGTAGCGGCACTCGGGGGGTATTTCGTGGAAGCAGACCTGCCCTCACCGGTAATGGGTTACCCCGGGGCGTTGGGGATTGACCTGAAGGACGAGCAGGGGGACTGGCCGGCAATCCTGAAGAAGGTAGAAGAGGCTGTAGTGAAGGCCGGAGGCGGAGGACGCATGGGTACGTGGGCGTATTCGTGGGGGTACACGACGACGGCGGCTCTAGTGGAGTACGGGAAGCGTTACGTTGAGGGGAGTTACACGAACCGTCTCGGGAGTGCGCAGGCCCTGAAGGAGATGCGTGAGGCCTATGACATGTTCTGTCCTGGAGCGCACTGGGGAGCGAGTTACTTCACTGATGCGGTGAGCGGTGTGAAGAACACGAAGTTTGTGTTGTTGAGGCAGGACACGTACGTTTTGGGAGGGGACTATCTGGGACTTGCGGACGTTGAGATTCCGGAGAAGTACTTCCATATACGCATGACCCCTGCGGAGAAGTAGCAGGCTGTTAACGAGTTGCAAGCAGGCAAGGAAAGAGGGAGTGCGCGAAATTCTGACGCATTCCCTATTTTATGTGAAAGGTTGTGATATTTGTGGACAGTCCATTATTACAGTTGGACCACGTAGGGAAAGAGTTTTACGGTAATCGGGTCCTCAAGGATATATCCTTCAGCATAGGCCCGGGGGAAATTATCGGCCTAGTTGGTGAGAACGGAGCAGGAAAATCTACGCTCCTCAACATACTTTTCGGGATGCCGGTAATCTCCTCGACTGGAGGTTACGAGGGAAATATCTTGCTCGACGGAAAACACGTGCAGTTCTCCTCACCAAATCAGGCACTCGCTGCGGGTATAGGCATGGTGCATCAGGAGTTCTCACTAATTCCCGGCTTCACTGCCACAGAAAATATTCTCCTCAACCGCGAAAACCTCAACGGCTCAATCATGAACTACATATTCAGTGAGAGGGTATCTACTCTTGACCGTGAGGCTATGCACTCAAGAGCCAGCGCGGCACTCCACACGTTAGGAGTCGGAATCAGCCCCGATATGGTCGTCAGTGAAATGCCCGTCGGCTACAAGCAGTTCATAGAGATAGCCAGAGAAATTGACCGCAAGAACACGCGACTCTTATTCCTCGACGAGCCTACGGCAGTTCTCGCTGAGTCCGAAGCTGAGATTCTCTTGACGGCCCTCAAGAGGTTAGCTCGTTCTGGAATCGCTATCGTGTTCATCTCCCACAGGTTGAGTGAGGTAAAGACTTTGTGCAGCCGTGTGCTCGTTCTCAGGGATGGACGATTGATTACCGACGTTCCCGCAGAGAGCCTCACTACCCGCGAAATTGCGTCCTTGATGGTTGGGCGTGAGAGTGAGCGCAGGGAGGCCCCGCAGGAGATTCCCGACGAACCTGTGGAGACCGAGAACGCTGACGAGACTCTTACCCTCAAGAAGGGCGGCAAGAAGAAGAAGCCCAAACCCGCGCTCAAAGTTGAGCATTTGTGGGTGGACATGCCCGGGGAAACTGTGCGAGATGTGTCGTTCGAGGTCAAGAAGGGTGAAATTTTCGGGATAGGCGGTCTCGCTGGACACGGCAAGCTGGGAATCCCTAATGGCATTATGGGACTCTACCCCGCCGGAGGAAAAGTCAGATTGTTCGGGAAAACCTTAACCCTCAACAAACCCCGTGCCGCTCTGGGCCGCAAAATGGCCTTCGTCTCTGAGGACAGACGCGGGGTCGGCCTCCTCCTCGATGAACCTATCGACTGGAACATCACCTTCACCGCTATGCAGACACAAGGCCGCTTTCTATTCGGTATCCCATACATCTTCCAGCTCAGGAACGAATACGCTATGAGCAAAGAAGCCCAGAAATTCATAGACTCCCTCGCAATCAAGTGCACCGGCCCTCACCAGAAAGCCGGCGAACTCTCAGGCGGCAACCAGCAGAAAGTCTGCCTCGCAAAAGCCTTCACCCTCCGCCCCAACATCCTCCTTATCTGCGAACCCACTCGCGGCATCGACATCGGCGCAAAATCCCTCGTCCTCAACACCCTCAAGAACTACAACAGGGAAAACGGCACTACCATAATCATCACCAGCTCCGAACTCGAGGAACTGCGCAGTGTTTGCGACCGTGTGGCAATCGTCGATGAGGGCAGAATTGCGGGTATCTTGCCGGCCTCAAGCCCCGCTGAAGACTTCGGAATGTTAATGATGGGCCAAACTCACAGTGAGGAAGGTGAACAGTCAGCATGATAACAAGATTCATAGACAAAGCGGGCTGGCCGAGAATAATTATTGCCCTGTTCCTGCTCGCATTGTTCATAGCGGCCCCGTTCGTCGGAGTGAGGGTCGACACTTCCCTATCGAACACCCTCGTACGTTTCGGCATGAATGGCGTAATGGTCCTCGCGATGATCCCAATGGTGCAGGCTGGGTGCGGACTGAATTTCGGTCTGCCTCTGGGGATAATTGCCGGACTTTTGGGAGCTACCCTCTCCATAGAGTTCAACGCAGAAATCATGACGCGGCTTGTGGAATTGGCGGGGCAGTACAAGATTACGTGGCTGACTCAGGAGTTCGTGGACAATTGGCGGGCGGCTATAGGCTTCGGTTCCGCAATAGTGATAGCTGTACCGATTGCGGCGGTTCTCGGCTGGTTCTACGGCAAGCTCCTCAACCGCGTTAAGGGCGACGAGATGATGATAGCGACTTACGTTGGGTTCTCGTCAGTGTCGTTCATGTGCATAGCGTGGCTGTTGATGCCGTACAAACACCCCGCGATGGTGTGGGGTTACGCCGGGCACGGTCTGAGGACGACAATCAGCGTAGAAGGTTACTGGCTCCACGTCCTGAACGACTCACTTGCTGTGAATATCAATGAGCACCTCAAGATACCGACTGGAATGCTGATATTCTTTGCGGTGATGGCGGTGCTAGTGTGGGTGTTCATGAGGACCAAGACGGGTACAGCGATGACTGCGGCCGGCTCGAACCCTGAATTTGCGCGTGCTAGCGGAGTGAACGTTGACCACATGAGGACGATTAGCGTAATGCTCTCGACGGTGCTTGGTGCGATAGGTATTCTGGTCTACCAGCAGAGTTTTGGGTTCATCCAGCTCTACATGGGACCGTTCTACATGGCCTTACCTGCAGTAGCGTCGATTTTGCTTGGGGGAGCGAGCGTCAACAAGGCCGGTATTCTGAATGTGATTGTGGGTACGTTCCTATTTCAGGGGATTTTGACGATGACCCCGAGCGTGATTAACAGCTACTTACAGACGGACATGTCGGAAGTAATCCGGCTGATAGTGAGCAACGGAATGATACTGTATGCTCTAACGAGAAAGGTGCGCGGCTAGGATGATACGGAAACTTTTTGACATTATCGCCAACAATGCGGTACCGGCGGTCTTCATAATAATCTCAGCGTTTGCAATCCCTCTTAGCGGCTACTCTGGGACGTATCTTGTGCAGGAATTAATCACGAGGATTGGGCGTAATTCGTTCCTGATATTGTCTCTGCTTATTCCGATAATGGCGGGAATGGGCTTGAATTTCGGGATGGTGCTCGGAGCGATGGCCGGGCAGATAGGCTTGTTGCTGATATACGACTGGGGAGTTGTAGGTATTCCGGGAATGGTTTTGGCCTGCCTAATCGGGACACCAATAGCTGTATTGCTCGGGATGTTCTGCGGAGCGGTGTTGAACAGGGCAAAAGGCCGTGAGATGGTAACCAGCTACATACTAGGCTTCTTCATCAACGGTGTTTACCAGATGGTAGTGTTGTACCTAATGGGCTGGGTAATCCCGATAACGAACCCGACGTTACTGCTCTCACGCGGCTACGGTGTGCGAAATGCAGTGAGCCTGCTTGGTATTCGCGGGGTGCTGGATAACTTGCTGCCGACGGTAATAGCCGGAACAGAGGGAGCAAAGCAATTCCTGAGCGTACAGGGCAACGGAGCATTCTTCGTGATGCACCTTCCGTTCTTGGGGGGAGCGATAAGGATACCCTTAGCGACATTGATAGTGATTGGGTTGTTCTGTGTATTTATCGTGTGGTTCAGGAAGACGAAACTAGGCCAAGACATGAGGGCAATCGGGCAGAGTCAGAGTGTAGCGGACAGTGCGGGAATTGCTGTGAACCGGACAAGGATAATAGCAATCGTGATTTCGACGGTGTTAGCGTGCTACGGGCAGATAATCTACTTACAGAACATGGGAACTCTGAACACCTACAACAGCCACGACCAAACCGGAATGTTCTCAATAGCGGCCCTTCTCATCGGCGGAGCTTCAGTTTCCCACGCGAGCATAGCTAATGTATTTGTGGGAGTAGTACTGTTCCACTTGATGTTCATAGTTGCGCCGGTTGCGGGGAAAAACTTAGTCGGAGATGCTCAAATCGGGGAGTATTTCCGAGTGTTCGTGTCGTACGGAATAATAGCATTGGCCTTAGTCTTGCACGCGTGGCGGCGGAACCGTGAACGTGAGGCATCTCGCAGGAGTCTTCGCGGGAACAAAGGAGGGGAATAACCATGCTGTCAATAATCTCTGAGGAAAACATAGCATTCTTGACTGAGTGCATGCAGAGGCCGGAAGTGTATATCCCTGTTGGAGCGGTAGTGCTGTTTGTGCTGTTGTTCCTGCTGAGGGGGATTGGGTTCTTCCGTTTTCTGCTGAGCTGGTACGAGAGGCTGATAATCATAGCTGGATTATGCGTATTGGGAGTGTGGTTGTTCTTCATCGGACGAGAGCACCAAATCTACCTTGACAACAAAGCGTTTGGTGAGTTTGCGGCCCTTGAGCAGGTGAACGTGAGCATCAACGGGGGAGAAGTTGCGGAACTGATGGCGCGGGACCGTGATGTACGTAAGGCTGTAGGAGTGTCATTCACGCTGAAGGCGGAAGTGTTTGACGAGAAGGGTGAAGTAGTGAACACTCTTACGCGGACGATAGAGCCTAAGTGCAGTAAGGACATAATGATAAATCTTCCTGCCCTTGTTGGAGGAGCTGAGGGGTTTATTCTACCCTCACCGAGATAGGGATTTGGGGAAGTTTGGGTGAAGTATTCTCAAGAAGGAGGAGTAGTGAACACCCTCACGCGGACGATAGAGCCCAAGTGCAGTGATAACCTGCCAGCCCTTGTGTGAGGCTCCCCGAGATAGGGATTTGTGGGGAATG
>JAFPZI010000119.1 GCA_017417365.1 Synergistaceae bacterium | reverse complement strand
GCCCCGCGCAAATCCACGCCTTGCCCGAGCCGGTAGGAGCGACAATGCAAGGGTTGCCCTGATTCTGTGAGAGCCATTTATACACGTCCCGTATAGCGTTCGCCTGATAATCACGTAAACCTTTAATCAAAGCCTCTAGATGTCTCCTTTCAGTAGGAAAATTATACGACGTGATATAATCACAAAAATTTTTCCCAGACTTTATGTGAGGTTATGCCATGAATATTATTCACTCTTACGGAATAGATGTCCTCCAGATTGTTATTGCTTGGGTTTTGTCGCTTGGTCTGTTCTCAGCGTTGATAGTCTACATAGCCAAGCACCCCCAGAAGCGGACGATACCCCTTAAGGCAACGTTTATCATTATGTTTCTCGGAGGGATGGCGGTATATTGCACGTGCCATTTTTTGGAGCTTAAGGGAGTTCTCGCAGGAGGGGACTCGGGGCGTTACCTGGAATGGGTGAAGGATGAGAACGCATACTTGTTCCGCGTGCCTTATGTCATAGTGAGTTCGGTTATTGATGTAGGGATGATGTTTTACGGACGCTGCAACACTGACTTATTCTACAAGATGCCCTTCTCTGCAAATCCTGCGGCAGTGTTAGTCTTCTGGTTAATTCACCTTGTCGCGTTCTACACAACGGCTACTGCTTTGCTGATACGCTTTGGGAATGACATTCTCAGGTGGATTCGGATAATGACCACAAAAATTTCTGACGTTGATATTGTGTTCGGTGTGAACTCCGACTCTCTTGCGTTGGGGCGGAACCTCGCGGACGTTAGGGGCTATATGCTCGTGTACGTGGACAGCGTCATAGGTGAACAGTACGAGTCATCAATACGGGACCTCGGGGGCCTGACTTATTCCGACAAGGACGCTATGAGGGGTTCTGTGTCCTTTCTGAGGAAGTTACGGGTCAAGCCCGGCAAGACGAAACTTAGGCTGTTTGCGCTGTCCGAAGAGTACGACAGGAATCTACAGTATGCCCGTATGATGTGTGAGAGCCTCGAGGCCGCCGGAATATCTCCCGAACAGACGGAACTAGTTCTTCTCGGGACCGACGAGTGGAAGGGAATGCTCTTCCAGTCCAGCGCGAATCAGTACGGTTACGGGAGAGTAATATCCTTCAACGAACACGAGATGAGTGCGCGCCTCCTGATCAACAAGTACCCGTTGTGCGACGCTGTCAACTTCGGGTCAGACGGGCGTGCCTGTGAAGACATGAATGTGCTGATAGTTGGGTTTGGTCGGCTTGGTCATGAGGTATTGAGGAAGGCTGTTGCTAACGGGCAGTTCGAGGGGAGCAATTTCCACGCAACGATATACGACCCTAATTTTGAGCACCGCACAGGGTTTGTGAAGTCGCAGTACCCGAACATGTTCGCGAACTACGATATTGATTTCGAGCCGCAGAACGGGAGGGGGACTAAGATATTTCGTTTCTTGCAGGAGAACGCCCACAAGCTGAAGTATATTGTGATTTGCCTTGAGAACCGGGACACCGCGAGGGATATAGCCGTTCACATGGTCGACCGTCTCCAGACTCTGGGCTGCCCTCTGAACGTCTACACCTGCGACTCTAAAAGCGTGAGGTGCTACTCACAGTACGCGAAGGAGTGCGAGACCCACTGGATATATGACTCAGACCTGCTGTATTCTGGTGAACTTGACGGGTACGCAATGGAGCTGAACCACAGGTATTGCGGTGGGAGTAGTGCGCTTGAGGACTGGAAGCAGTGTGCGTATTTCGACAGGATGAGCAGCAGGGCGAGCGTGGATTACTTGATACCGTTGATTCGGAGGGTGAGGGGCAAGAGTGGCGGTGAGGGCCTGACTTCCGAACAGCGGGAGAATTTGTCGCGCAGTGAGCACTTGAGGTGGTGTGCGTTCCATTATACGTTTGGGTTTGACGTTATGGACAAGAAGGAATTTATAGGGCGTGTAAAGGAGTATCTTGACGACATGAGGGAGTCGGGGAAGTCATCAGTGAAGATCACGAAGGACATGAAGAGGCTGGTGCATGTATGTCTTGTGGGCTGGGAAGAGCTGGACGAGATTTCGAGGATAGAGAACGCACTGACTCACGGGACGAGAGACTACAAGAACTCCGACCGGATGAATGTAGACATGGTAACGGAACTCATGAAGGGCTAGGAGGATTGCTTTATGGAGTCGAGGAACTTCAAGTACTATGCGTTTATCAGTTACAGCCACAAGGACAAGGTGATAGCCAAGAAGTTGCAGAGGAAGTTAGAGCGTTATCACCTGCCGTCAAAGCTGAGGAAGGACAATCCGGGCCTGCCGAAGAAGTTGGAGCCGATATTTCTGGATGAGTCTAATCTTGTGGCGAAGGGTAGTCTGAAGACGGCGCTGCAGGAGAATAGAGAGGTCGAACTACTTGATAGTTGTGTGTTCGCCGGGCAGTGCGCGTTCTGAGTATGTGAATGATGAGGTGGATTACTTCATCAAGCTGGGGAGGGCCGGACACATTATCCCGTTGATAGTTGAGGGGGTGCCGTATTCGGGTGATGAGGGGAGTGAATGTTTTCCTCCTGCGCTACGGGCATTGCCGAGGGAGCTTGAGCCGTTGGGTATAGACCTGAAGAAGTTTGGTGTGAGGGATGCATTTCTGAGGGTGATAGCGACGTTATTGGAGCTGGATTTGGACAGCTTCATATCGCGGGTGTTTGCGGAGAGGGTCAAGAGGGGGGTGATGTGTGCGGTTCTGGCTATTGTTGTGGGAGCTGGCGTGTGGTATGAGCGTGATTTCATCATTGGGAGTTCTCTAGACGCTTCGGCTCAATACAATATGGGTGAGATGTATTATTACGGTTTGGGGGTAGAGACGGATTATGTGAAGGCTATGGAGTGGTATTTGCGTGCTGCTGAGAATGGCAATGTCGATGCTCAATTCAGTATCGGCTTGATGTACGATGAGGGGCAGGGAGTTGCTCAGGATTACGCCGAAGCTATGAAGTGGTACCTGAAAGCCGCCGAGAACGGCAATGCCTCTGCCCAAAATAATATCGGCTATCTGTACGAAAACGGTTTGGGAGTTGCTCAGGATTACGTAAAGGCTATGGAGTGGTACCTGAAAGCTGCTGAGAATGGCAATGACGTTGCTCAATATAATATTGGCGAACTGTATTATTACGGTCATGGAGTGGAACGTGATTACGCCGAAGCTATGAAGTGGTACCTGAAAGCCGCCGAGAACGGCAATGCCTCTGCCCAAAATAATATCGGCTATCTGTACGATGAAGGTTTGGGAGTTGCTCAGGATTACGCCGAAGCTATGAAGTGGTACCTGAAGGCCGCCGAGAACGGCCACTCACAAGCCCGCAATAACCTCGAGAGGCTCCAGCAAAAACTCAACTCACAAGAATAATTTCCCTCATGATACAATCTTGCTTTATCCCACAGATTCGGAGGTTGTTATTCACCCATGCTCGAACGTATTCAATCCCTCGTTGAGGCCAAGAACATTAAGGACCTTAGAACTATCACTGAGGACATGAACGAGGCAGATATTGCCGATGCCGTAGAAGAACTTGAACCAGAAGGACGCGTGATCCTCTTCCGTGCCCTCCGCAAGGACATGGCCGCAGAAGTCTTCGCCTACCTCTCACCTGACACTAAGGAAGCCCTAGTCTCTCAGCTCACAGCCCCGGAACTCGGCCGCATTGTCGATGAATTGTTCCTCGATGACGCAGCAGACCTCGTCGAAGAACTCCCCGCAGATGTCGTCAAACGAATCCTAGAGAGTGCAAGCCCGGAGACCCGCAGAGGCATTAATCAGCTCCTACAGTACCACGAGGACTCTGCAGGCAGCATAATGACCACAGAATATATCTCCTTACGGCCAGATATGAACGTCGAAGAATCCTTCAGGCACATTCGCGAAGTCGGCATGGACAAGGAGACTTTGTATACCTGCTACGTTACTGACCCCAAAGGAGTCCTGATAGGAGTCGTAACCGTGAGGACTATGCTTCTCTCAAAGTATGAGGACAAAATCCGCGACATCATGACCGACGCAAATATTATCACCGTCAACACAAACGATGACCGCGAAAAAGTTACTGAGCTCTTCCAGAAATACGACTTCATGGCCATTCCCGTTGTCGACTCGGAGTATCACTTAGTCGGAATCGTTACGGTAGACGACGCTATGGAGGTCCTAGAGGAGGAGAGCACCGAAGACTTTCACAAGATGGCCGCAATGCTGCCGATGGATGAACCCTATCTCGATATGGGAATAAGGGAGCTGGCCAAGAAACGCGTGATTTGGTTGATGGTCCTGATGATTTCCGCGACATTCTCGGGAGCAATCCTCACGCACTATCAGGCTGTGTTCGCGGCCTTCCCTGCGCTTATTGCCTCGATACCTATGCTCATGGATACTGGCGGTAATGCCGGCTCCCAGTCGTCTACGCTGGTGATTCGCGGAATCGCTGTCGGTGAACTCAAGCTCAGGGACGCATTTACCGTTCTGCTTAAGGAGCTTCGTGTGAGCCTGATTGTCGGGGGAGGCCTGGCACTCATGAACTTTGCGTACAAGTATGCCATGAGCGGGGACCTCCTGTTGTCGATAATCGTGGGAATAAGCCTCTTCGGGACGGTGATATTTGCCCAGACCGTCGGGGGAATGCTGCCCCTGCTGGCAAAATCGCTCGGGTTTGACCCCGCCCTAATGGCCTCACCAATCGTTACGACTATCGTGGATGCCGGAAGCCTTACGCTGTATTTCGCAGTCGCAAGCCGTATAATGAACGTCTGAAAATTTTTCACACAGGAGGGACTTTCCTCGATGAAGAAACTATTATTGACTCTTCTGGCCGTTGTCCTCATTTGCCCGTGCGCTCTGGCCAAGTCCGCAAAAATTGGTGTCCTCGCCCCCATAGGACACGACGAGAAGGACCTTATCAGGTGGAGCGAGAATATCACTCAGGCGGAAGGAAGGGGCAGGATGTTCAAGAATCCCAACACGGTAATCATCTACGACACCTTGAACGCTATGATTATGGCCCTCAAAGCCGGACAGATTGACCAGTTATCTATAGGCCTCCACACCGCAGAATATCTTACCGCCAGAGACAAAGATTTTGCCCTTACCGACAACAAGCATAATATCGTGTTCGGTTACGCTTTGGCTGTGCGTGAGGAGGACAAGGCAAAAATTATGGCTGTGAACTCGGCAATCCAGAAGATGAGGTCAGACGGGACTCTTGCTAGTCTAATCCGCGAGAACATTACCGAACTCGGCAACGCTGACCCCAAAGCAACACCCCTCCCGAAGTATGACGACGCAGAGACAGTCAGAATCGCCGTAACAGGAGACTTGCCCCCGATGGACTGCATTCTAGCCGATGGGACTCCCGCGGGGTTCAACACGGCCTTTCTCGCGGAACTCTCACGGAGAATCCACAGGAACTTCGAGCTCGTCAGCATCACTGCCGGAGCAAGGCAGACCGCAATATCTTCGGGACGGGTTGACGCTCTTTTCTGGGCCCGCAGCGTCTACACCTCAAAGCGTGAAATTCTGCCCTACCTCCTCGACAAACTTTCGGGGGTCGCAATCTCTGAACCCTACCTCATAGAGTCCCGAGCTGAACTCTCACTCAGGAGCAACTAGCATGAAGAGAGCATTATTCTTGCTGGCAGTCGTTCTGGCGTGTTCGTGCGCTGAGGCAAAGACCGGCGTTCTCGCTCCTATGGGCCAAGACGAGAACAGCATTCAGGCAATCATGAAGAGGGCCGGTATCACCAAGATGGACGAGATAGTAATCTTCGACAACTTACGGGATATGCAGATGGCTCTTAGGGCAGGAAGGATTGACCGCTTTTCAACGGGAAGCCACACAGCAGGCTACGTTGCCATGAGGAATAAGGATTTCGGGGTCCTCGTCAACACCCGCAACGCAATCGTAGGCTACTCTCTGGCAATGCTCCCCGAAAACTCACCGACAATGAACGCAATCAACTCGGCAATCATCCGAATGAAGTCCGACGGTACACTAGAACGTCTCGTTCACGACAACATCATTAAGGCTTCAGGCAAGGACCCGATAGCCGTAAAGATGCCCAAGACTAAGGGAAAAGGTGTGCTCAGGGTCGCAGTAACCGGTGATCTTCCTCCTATGGACTGCATTCTAGCTGATGGGACTCCGGCGGGGTTCAACACAGCATTCTTGGCGGAACTCTCGAGGCGGATCGGACAGACTATCGAGCTCGTGAGCATGAGTGCAGGTGCAAGACAGGCAGCACTTGCTTCGGGACGTGTTGACGCTGTGTTCTGGACACGGAGCTTCTACGACAACAAGCGCAGAAAAACTCAGGCAATCGACGACACTGAAGGCCTCATAGTCTCCGAACCATATATCTTCGAGAGCAGAGCAATCGTGTCGCTTAAGAAGGATTAGGCTATAATTACCACAAATCACACACTAGGAGGCATTATTAATCTCATGAGAAAACTTGCTGTATGTTTGTTGGTGCTGGCAGTCTTGGCCGGTGTCTGCTCCGCTGAAGAAGGAAAGCTGAAGACCGTTGCGCAGCTCAAGACGGAGAGGCTCGCGGCCCAGAGAGGCACAGTAGGACAGTTCTTGGCCGAAGACCTTCTCGGGGACAAGAAGGGGAGTCTCCTCACGACGTTTGAGAAGTACGTTGACGCTATAGCTGCCCTCCGTCAGGGAAAAGTCCGCGCCGTAGTAATGGACGAGATGCCCGCGAAAAGGTTCCTCAATGAGGTAGAAGGCCTTGCGATAATGTCAGAGGCCCTCTCGGAGGAGAACTACGCAATAGGCTTCAGGAAGGGCAACACTGAGCTTGTCGGGAAGGTCAACGAGATTCTTGCGGAGATGAAGGCGAACGGGACACTTGATGCGATTTTCGCGAAGTACCTCAACGGCGACTATTCATCAGTGAAGCCCGAAGATATTGACTTCAACAAGGGGGCTAAGGGCGGAAAGCTCTACGTAGGGACTGAGGCAGGTTTTGCACCCTATGAACTGAGAGTCGGCAGCGGCTTCATCGGAATCGACGTGGAGATGTGCGCGTATATCGCCAAGAAGTTAGACCGTGAACTGGTTATCGAGAACATGAACTTTGACGCTCTCCCGATGGCGGTATCTACTAACAAGGTCGACATGATCTGCGCAGGAATAACCGTAACCGACGAACGCCGCGAGAACATGGACTTCTCGGAGAATTACGTTGTCGGAGCAAAGCAGGTCGCAGTAGTCAGGGCGGATGACTATGAACCCGAAAAGTAAGCGTTACGGTGCGGGTCGCGGGGACGTTCTGCTGTGGTTAGTGGGAGCGTGCCTGCTGTACCTGCTGTGGGAGTCGGGGTTCTTCACTGCGGCGGCGTGGCAGGACTTCAACAGGCGGTTCTACCAGAACTTCGTGAAGGACGACCGCTATATGATGCTCGTTGACGGCCTGAAGGCTACTATCTTCATGACCAGCGGAGCAACTGTTATCGGCGTGGCTGTGGGGTTAATCCTGAGCGTTATACGTGTGGCCTACAAGGGCGGTGTGCCGATTCCCCTGCTCAACAAATTTGCTGAGACGTATATCAGCGTTCTTAGGGGCACTCCTGCGATGGTCCAGCTGTTAATCTGGAACTTCACGATATTTGCTTCTGCCCGGGACCTCAACACACAATACATAGCAATCTTAGCGTTCGGCCTGAACTCCGGCGCGTACGTTGCGGAAATCTTCAGGGGAGGCATAGAGTCTATTGACCCGGGACAAATGGAGGCTGCGCGGTCTCTTGGGCTGTCCTACGGCACGTCAATGCGTCGGGTGATCCTCCCTCAGGCACTCCGCAACGTCATACCGATGCTGTTCAACGAGTTCATTGCGCTCCTGAAGGAGACCTCGATAGCGGGATATATCGGTATCGACGACCTTACGAGGGCGGGGCAGAACATCCAGGCACTGACGCTTGAACACTCACAGCCATTAATCATGGTAGCGATAATCTATCTTGTGATAGTGCTGTTCCTGACGCGGTTAGTGCGCAAACTTGAGGAATGGTTGAGCAGAGGCAGGAGGTAGAGGCTATGAGCTATATTATCGAGGTGAATGACCTGCATAAGACGTTCAGGCTTCAGGACGGCCGGGAGCTTAACGTTCTCAACGGAATATCTACAGGAATCCGCAAGGGCGAAAAGATAGCGGTGATTGGTCCTTCAGGTTCCGGGAAGAGCACATTTCTTCGCTGCTTGAACCGAATGGAGGAGCCCACTTCAGGAACGATAAAGTTCAAGGACGAGGACATAACTTCGCCTGAGTGCGACATTAACCGAGTGAGGCGGCATATGTGCATGGTGTTCCAGCACTTCCACTTGTTCCCGCACTTGACGGTGAGGAAGAATCTCACTCTGGCTCCCGTTGACCTGAAGATCATGACTCAGGAGGAAGCGGACGTGAGGGCGCATGAATTGTTGTCGCGTGTGGGACTTGCGGACAAGATAGACGAGTGGCCGGAGAGGCTTTCTGGAGGGCAGAAGCAGCGTGTGGCAATTGCTCGGGCTATGGCGATGAGTCCCGACGTGCTGTTGTTCGACGAACCTACGAGCGCGCTTGACCCGGAGATGATTGGGGAAGTTCTCGACGTCATGAAGGAGCTTGCGGACTCTGGAATGACTATGTATCTAGTTACGCACGAGATGGGTTTTGCTCATCAGGTTGCGGACAGGGTGCTATTCATCGACAAGGGGATAATCAGCGAGGAAGGGACACCCGAAGAAGTTTTTGACCACCCGAAACAGCCTAGAACGATAGAATTTCTGTCTAAAGTTTTGAGGCGGTAAGGGCATCCCCCAGTCAGGAATGGCCGGGGGAAATTTTTTGCGCTGTTACTTCAGGACTGCCATAGAAATACCATCACCAATCGGCATCTTATGGAGCTTACGGCCAAGTTCACGCTCGAAATCGTCTACAGCAGCTTCAATGTTAGGATAGCCCTTGTTGAAGTAATCATGAATCAAGATTACTCCGCCTTCCAGCATCAGAGGGTAAAAGAACCTCAGCCCCTCAATCGTAGGCTCATAGAGGTCCATATCGAGATTGACGAACACAAAGCGGTCATCAATACCTTTTGCGGTCTCGGGGAATCTGCCGACCCTGAGAATAACATTCTCCTTGTGCGTCATCCTCGCCAATGTCGCCTCTGCACTGCCGCCGCTCAAATGCCCCGCAAGATCTTTGACGTATGTCGGAAGCTTCTGCTTCTCTATTGCCGCATCCTGTTCGGTGAAGCCCTCGAAAGTATCGAACAGGTAACACTTCCTGTCGTAGAAGAACCTGTTGATATACTGCGCAAAATCTCCCCTGTAGACCCCAGCCTCAGCAACAGAACCGGCTGTATCTTCCCTGTAAACCCTGTCAGCGAACCTCTGCAGGAAAGTTATCCTCGCCCTTATCGGCAGCTGTGCGTAAGACCCGTCGAATTTCTCTGTCGGAATACCCATATCGTTTAGCACTTCAGGAACTTCTTCCAGCCCCATCAACGTACCGAGAAGAACAACGTCAAAATCCATTGTCCTCAAGGTTTCAGGGTCTTTCACGTCCAGTCCCTCAAGTTTTCCGCCCCACTTTTGGGGGTTAGTGTCCACAAAACACAGAAATTCGTACGCATTTCGGTTAGCATCATATACCTGCTTACCCGTACTGCCGGCACCCCAAATTACAGCCTTCTTCATTAGTCAGCCTCCAGACACAAAAATTTACCCCGCCGAAATTTCTTCGACAGGGCATTAGTCTTCTCGTTATGATTTACGTGTGAATTATTGTTATGATGGGCTAAATTGAGACAAATATACCGATAAGCCGATAAGCCGATAAGCCGATAAGCCGATAAGCAATTTTACTGATTATCATTGCTGTTGTCAAGTATATTTTTCTCCTCATGGCAGATATTTTATCACCTAACGCTCATTAATCACAACACTTCCAGCCTCCACAGAGTGAGTTAGCCACACGTTACCCCCAATAACGCACTTATCACCAATCACCGTGTCCCCCCCGAGAATCGTCGCTCCAGCGTAAATCACTACCTCGTTCCCAATGTCGGGGTGCCGCTTTATCCCCTTCACCAGCAACCCGTCAGGCGCAACATCGAAACTCTTCGCACCTATCGTAACGTTCTGGTAGATCTTCACCCTGTCCCCTATCGTAGAGGTCTCACCGATAACTACCCCAGTTCCGTGATCAATGAAGAAATATTCCCCAATCCTCGCCCCCGGGTGTATGTCTATCCCCGTCAGCCTGTGAGCGTATTCCGTGATTATTCTCGGAATCAACGGCAGCCCCACAGCGTAGAGTTCATGCGCCACACGGTACGCACTAATTGCCGTGAATGCTGGATACGCCACAATCACTTCATCAGGGCTCTTGGCCGCTGGATCCCCGCGATACGCCGCAGTTATGTCCGTCAACAACACACGCCTAATCTCCGGCAATCTCCCCAAAAGACCAGCTATATACTCCTCAGCTCGCCCCTCACCCCCAAGCACCATATTAGCCGCAGGTGTCAGGTACTCACAAGCAAGCCTCAAGTTCTCGCCGGTGTCGTGCCCCAAAGGGTTCGCGTGTAATGGGAACATCGCAGCCTGTATGCTCCTGAACGCAAATTCCACGCTCTCACGAATCCCGTTGTAGTTCACGGAGCCGCCGGAGACTAATTCACCCTCCGCAGCACGTATCGCCTCGTCTATCGTCATGGCCTAATCCGCAAAAAGTGCCGTCGACAAATACCGCTCCCCTGTGTCCGGAAGAATTACAGCTATGGTCTTTCCGGCGTTCTCGGGACGCTTGGCCAGAACTATACCAGCACTCACAGCGGCCCCCGAAGAGATTCCCACTAACAGTCCCTCAGTACGGCCTATGAGCTTTGCCGTCTCGATTGCGTCATCGTCGTTGACAGTGATAACCTCGTCGTAGATCCTCGTGTTCAGAACGTCAGGCACAAACCCCGCGCCTATCCCCTGAATCTTGTGTTTTCCCGAACGCCCAGCAGACAGCACAGGAGACCCAGAAGGCTCAACAGCAACAACCTTAATGTTTGGGTTCTGGCTCTTGAGGTATTCGCCAGTGCCTGTGAGAGTCCCGCCAGTACCGACCCCAGCCGCGAAAATGTCTATCTTCCCGTCTGTGTCCTCCCAAATTTCCGGGCCTGTGGTCTCACGGTGAATTTTCGGGTTCGAAGGGTTCACGAACTGCCCGGCGATAAAGCTGTTCGGTGTGGTATCCGCGAGTTCTGAGGCCTTCTCAATGGCTCCCAGCATTCCTTTGCTGCCGTCGGTCAGGACTAGTTCAGCTCCATAGGCCTTCATGAGCTTTCTGCGTTCTACGGACATGGTTTCGGGCATCACGATAATCACTCGGTACCCCCTAGCCGCAGCAACTGAGCAGAGCCCAATTCCTGTGTTGCCGCTGGTCGGTTCGATTATGACACTGCCTGGCTTGAGCTTCCCCGATAATTCTGCGTCGTCAATCATGGACTTAGCTATCCTGTCCTTGACGCTTCCGGCCGGGTTGAAGTATTCGAGCTTGGCCAAGATCTTTGCGCTGAGGCCGAAATGTTCCTGAATCCTCCTGAGTTCAAGCAGAGGTGTACGCCCTATGAGCTGGTCAATCGACGTGTAGATTCTCGACATGGTAATAATATCCTCCTTTGGTAAACGGCCATGATAATAGCCGGTCTGAACTTATGAACGTAAAAAGGGTATCAGCAGGTGAGTATTAGAATGTGGAAAGACGACAACAGCATGCAAACGGGAACTCAGCGTTATAGTTCACGAAGACATATAGCATACTGTATCACCTCGAAAAGTTTTGTTAATTGTCAGAAATTATGCCACGACTGACGGACTAAATCAATAGGGTAATCATACCTCCTTTGGGAAAATAGAACACGTTCTATTATTCATCATCTCAATCCTTGTGATAATATTACCGCATTCTTAATCCTTAAGGAGGAAACTCAATGAAGAAGTTAGTATTAGTATTTGTGCTGGCGGCTCTGTCAGCTTGTCCCGCACTCGGTGCCACAATTCCCGAACAGATAATCAGCGACGCAATGGGGATGCTTCGAGAAATCGCAAACCAGGACGATATTTCCGGCATGGCCGACACAATCAGAGGCTCTTACGCTGTGGCAATCGTCCCTGAAATGGTCAAGGCAGGTTTCTTAATCGGAGGGACTTACGGCGAGGGTCTGATTCTCCGGCGCGAGAACGGCAAATGGTACGGTCCCAGCTTCTACAACGTCGGGGGAGCGTCATTCGGTCTTCAGGCTGGTGCGCAGTCGGTCTCACTCCTGATGGCGGTAATCAATGAGCGCGGGGTGAATGCGTTCATGAGCAGCAGGACCAAGCTCGGCGGTGATGTCGCAATAGCTGCCGGGCCTGTTGGACGACGTGCGGAGGCTGCTACTGACGCTCAGGCCAAAGCCTCAATCTACAGCTACTCGGTCAGCAAGGGGCTCTTTGCGGGAGTGTCTCTGGACGGTTCGGTAATCAGCATAAGTGTCAAGCGCAACAAGGAATATTGGGGAGCAGGGGTAAGTGCTGCAGAAGCTCTCAAGAAACCGGCGACTGACAAGAGGATTCAGCCGTTGATTAAGGCACTGGACGAGCTCATCAAGAAGGCCAAGTAACTTGGTGCGTAAAGTTCTGGTGGTTGTTCTGGTTCTGGGGTGGTGGGTATCTTCGGCGTTCGGGGGTGTCCGGGTCAGTCCAGAAGATTCGTCGGGGTTCGTTGTGCTGTCTGAGGCAGTGCCTGACGTGATTCTGGAGATTCGCTACTACTCAACGTATAACTTTGTGGGTGAGAGAATCGACGGGTATGAAGCTCCTGTTGCGCTGTTGACGAGGGAGGCTGCCGAAGCGTTGCGCAAAGTCAGTGATGAGCTTATCGGGAAGGGCTATAGGCTGAAGATTTACGACGCATACCGTCCCCAAAGTGCTGTGGACCACTTCATACGCTGGGCCGGAAATCTGGAGGATACCCGGATGAAGAGATACTTTTACCCCGACACGGACAAGCGCGAATTGTTCAGGAGGGGGTATATTTCCCGAAAGTCCGGGCACTCGCGGGGCAGCACTCTGGACTTGACATTGTTCGACATGAGGACGGGAAAAGAGGCAGACATGGGCGGGACGTTCGACTATTTTGGGAGGCGTTCACACTATGAGTATTCGGGGCTGTCTCCTGCGCAGAGGAAGAACCGTGAACTTTTGCGGGAAGTTATGACACGGCACGGCTTCAGGGGGATTTCTTCGGAGTGGTGGCACTTCACCCTGAAGGACGAGCCTTACCCGGATACGTACTTCACATTCCCTGTTGGGACTCACTAAATTTCTGCGGGTCTGGCAATAACGGCTTGGCCCGCTTAATCTTTCTGCCAGCAACGCACTATCACAGACAGAATAGCATTATTGATAGACTATCTCATATATGTCCTAAGATTGAATTGTGAAAATATTTCGGCGAAATGGTAACATTAACCGCATTTTTGTTGAGGGAGATGTTACTATGGCACTGTCTGAAGAGTTATACAAGTATTCCGGCAGCGTAAACGAACAATTAGCGCGTTACGGTGTGAAGTTCGGCATCTACAAGAACGGAGTGTTCAACGAGCAGCTGTTTCCGTTCGACATGATACCGAGAGTGATCGGCCAAGAAGAATTTCTGCGTCTGGAGCGTGGCCTCAAGCAGCGTGTGAATGCCTTGAACGAGTTCATCAAGGACATATATTCAGGCCGGAAGATTCTAGCAGACGGGGTGATAGCTGAGGAGTTCGTGTATTCTGGTTCCGGCTATCTTGTGCAGTGCGACGGGGTAAGTCCGCCCGGGGGAATCTATCCGCACATTTCCGGCATAGACTTAGTGCAGGCCCAAGACGGCAGCTGGTATATCCTTGAGGACAATTTGAGGATCCCTTCTGGAGCGTCATACCCGATGATTGCGCGTGAACTCTGCCGCCGGAGTTTCCCTGAGGAGTTCGCGAAACACCGCATCGAGGACAACAGGAACTACGCGGACCTTCTGTGCAGGACCATGAACTACGTGAACACCGGGGGTCTGAACGTCATACTTACTCCCGGACGCTACAACGCCGCCTATTTCGAGCACTCCTACTTTGCCGAGAAGACCGGCGCGCATTTAGTTACGTGCGAAGATTTGTTCGTTGAGGATGAGTATCTTTACTTCAGGGACTATTCTGGCCGCCGTGAGAGGGTCGGAGCAGTATACCGCAGGATTTCCGACGAGTACATTGACCCAGTGAACTTCAACAGGGAGTCGCTGATAGGGATTCCGCATATCTTTGACGTTTACCGCAAGGGCAACACCGCACTTCTCAACGCCCCCGGCAACGGAGCCGCTGACGACAAGGGAATATATTACTTTGTCCCGAGAATGATTAAGTACTATCTTGGTGAGGAGCCTATCTTGAACAACGCACCGACTTACCTGCCCTACTACGAGGCCGACATGAGCTATGTTCTCGCGAATTTTGACAATCTTGTTCTCAAGGACGTAGCAGAAGCCGGAGGTTACGGTGTAGTTTTCGGGAGCAAGCTGACCAGTGAACAGAAAGCGGGATTTCTTGACATGCTCAAGGCCGAACCCAGAAGGTTTATCGCTCAGGAAGTAATAGACTTCAGGGACATAGAGATTTACGACGGCGGAGGGACGGTGCCGAGAAAGGCGGATTTGCGTGCGTTCGTCCTGATGAGTGATGAGCCTGTGGTGTGGAAGAGCGGCCTGACGAGGTTTTCGCGGAGGCCTGACTCGTTTATCGTGAACTCGTCTCAGGGCGGGGGCTTCAAGGATACTTGGGTGATGACGGAGGATTAATCATGTCGGTATTATCGCGCGAGAACAGCAGCAGGTTATTATGGCTTGGCCGGTACAGCGAGAGGGTTTACACGACTCTTAGGTACTTTGCCGATATTTTTGACGCAATGATAGACAAGACCCTTCCGGGAGTTTTCGAGTCCAAAGAGGAATTTTCTGCGCGCTTCTGCTTTGACGAGGGGGACGAGTCTTCAGTGTATTCGAGCCTCATCAGGGCCTATGACAACGCTATAGAGCTGCGAGAAGAGCTGGGCAGCGACACCTTCAGCTATATACAGCTGGCGGTCTACGAGATGAACAAGGCGAAAAATTCCCCTGCGCCCCTATTGCAGCTCCAGAGGGTGATTGACAACATAGCGGCCTTCTGGGGGATGGTTGACGACAGGATAGAGGACGAACACGCCCGAAGCATAATCAAGCTCGGCAAGAGAATAGAGCGGGTTGACCTCTATGCACGTATGAGGGCTGGACGTAATGAGCTTGTCCGCGAGATCCGCAGGCTGACCCACAGGATTCCCCAGACCGGCCTGACTTACGATGAGGAAGCTGTGAGGAGGCTCAACGTTTTAGCGTCTGAGGAGATTATGAATTATCCGGCAATAATCGCAGAGGCTGCCTCACTGTTGGGATGACATGCGAAGACTGAGCTACAGATACCACATGGATTTACGCTTTGAGTTCCCGGTGAGCGGGCATGACTTCAAGCTGAGGTGCTTTCCTGTGAGCGACGGACGGCAGAAGATTTCTTGTGAGCTCATAGAGATTTACCCGAAGCATTTCAGTGTTGTGGAGGCGGACTCATTCGGGAACAAATGCATATACGGCAGGGCGGAACAGCCTCACGAACATTTTTCGGTAGATGTCTGTGGAATTGCGGAGGTAGACATTTTCGGGGAACTCATAGCTGAACCCCACAAGGCAGGATTGTTCAAGTACGAGACTGGATTAACGCGTGCTGGTGAGTCAATTCGTGAGTTCCACAGGAGCTTTGAGCCTATGAACTGGATGAATGACTACGAGCGGGCTGTGTACATGATGGACATGCTGAGCGATGAATTTCTCTACGTTCAGGGGTTGACTGGGGTCATGACGACTGCGGAGGAGGCCTTCAGGCTTCGGCGCGGGGTGTGTCAGGATTACGCGCATATTCTGTTGTCGCTGTGCAGGCTGGAGAGGATTCCCTGCCGTTACGCTGCTGGAATGATTCCCGGGGAGGGAGCGACTCACGCGTGGATTGAGGTGTGCAGTTCCGGTAAGTGGAGGATGCTCGACCCTACGCACAACAGGGAGTGCGGGGACACGTACATAAAGATTTCTTCCGGGCGTGATGCACAGGACTGCGCGATAAATCAGGGAGTGTTTTACGGAGGCGGGCGGCAGACTCAGGAAGTGAGGGTAATAGTAGAGATTCTCTGAGTGATTGTGAAGAATTGCGGCAGGTCTTTAGTGAGAAGCTGGAGGCTTGCTGAAT
>JAFPZI010000013.1 GCA_017417365.1 Synergistaceae bacterium | reverse complement strand
ACCTGAAACGGCCCCAACGGTGAGTCCCTGTATATCGAGGCCTGAGACTCCCCTAGAGTGCTCTCTATGTCGTCGTCGTCGTCCCCTCCGTGAAGGTCGAGGTTGTAGCCGCCTATTGCGATTGCGTCGGAAAATTCTTGGTTGCGCCTGCCGTTCCTGTAGCTCGTGGAGTTCTCGCGGATTGCCTTCGAGTTCAGCGTGTATTCTCCCAGAATCCTGCGGGACTCCCTAACGTATGGGATTGGGGGCATATGCCGCGCGATTTCCTGCCACTCCTGCGGTAAGTCCTTTGCGGCTTCGGGAAGGTAGTTGTACTCGTTCTCGTCGACCGACCAAGACTCGTGCAGCTCGTTCTGAATGTAGTATATGTAGTGCAGAGTTTTTATCAGGGCCTCACGCTCAATGTATGCTCTGAGGTCGGAGCTCTCGAGATAGTTCACGGGCATTCCGTAGCGGTTCTCCCACAGGTACATTCCCGGGTAATCGTTCCCCCAATTCACGCCGGTCTTGGTGATCCTCCGCCAGTCTGACTTTGCGCCGGTGTAGCTCCCACGTGAGAACGAGTCGGGTACGGCCCTGTATGCGTTGTGAGTTGGGACGTTCACGGGCATCTTTACGGGGTATTTTCCCCTGAAGTCGAAGCCGCTGCGGGTAACATAGCCGCGATAATTCCTGAGGGCCTTATCGTATCCGGGAAGGGGTGATTTGGGCTTGAGGTGTGAAGGGACACCTTTAGGGTAATTCCTGATTATTGCCGTCCAAGTTATGTCCTGAATCATCGTGTCGCCTATGTTCGGTGATATTGAGCTGCCAGCCCTGTAGCGCAGTCCGGCCATCGGGATAATGTCGCCGTATTCGGTTGCGTCAATCAGAATCTTGTAGCCTATGGTCTTTCTGCCTTCGGGGGAATTTACCGTAACAATGTCGGGTTCAACGCTCACGATTGAGGAATAGTAGAGAACGTCCGCGCTCCGTGTCATTTCCGCGAGAATTTTGCTTCCCACGGACGGCTCAAAGGCTTTCCCGTAAGTTTTCCAGTAACACGTAGATATAGACTTCCTGAGTTTCGCATAATACCCCCTCACCCTGTCCATGAACTCATGGTAGACTCCGCTCTCAATGTTGCTCATGTCGTCCATAGTGCTCACTCCGGCAGCTGTTGCCTGACCCCCGAGAAGCCCCGTAGGTTCGACAACGAGCACCCTAGCACCCATGCGTGAGGCCTGAATTGCCGCGCCTGTCCCTCCCATTCCGCCCCCCGCAATAACTACGTCGTAGGACACGCTCAGGGCCTCGTAACGTTCAGCGAAGGCCTCTCGTGGAACGTAGCCCGAAGTGTTCAGGAAGGACGCTAGATTTTCCGTGCTCACACGTTCACCCATATACACTCGGGGGATTCTGAATCTTTCGGGAACGTCGGGTATTCCCCTGTCGTCGACTGCGAAGGCTGTCGGGTAACCTGAAGCGATAACGTCTGCGGCCACGTCAGAATCGTAATTGCCGTAAGGATATGCCAGAGCGTAAATCTTTCTGCCGGTCATTGCCTCGAGGTGTTCGCGGGATTCGGTGAGCTCCCGGAGTCTTTCGTCGCGAGAAGTGATTACGAGGTCGGGGTGAGAGAGGGTGTGTGAAGCAATCGAGAATAAATCACCGCTGGCGATTTCGCGGAGTTCATGTTCTGTGATGTGGGGGTAAGTTGTGTCGAGCCGTCCCACCATGTCGGAAGTGATGAAGAATACTGCCTTCATGTTGCGCTTTCTGAGTTCGGGGAAGGCGTGTGAGTAGATTCCGCTGTAGCCGTCGTCGAACGTAATCATCACGGACTTTTCGGGGAATGTCCCTGAGTCCAAGCAGGCTATGAAGTCCTCGAGGCCGAGTGTGGTGAATCCCTCACTCTTGAGCCAGTCGAGGTGTGCGCAAAAAGTCTTGATGCTCACGTCGAACGCGTTGACCGGGACGGCTTTAACGTCGTGGTACATGAGTACTGGAGGCAGAGCGAGTGCCGGTCCCGCTGTAAGAGCCATAAAGATTATCAGTGCAAAACGTTTCATGTGTTCTCTCCTTTACGTTGATGCTGTCATTGTACATTAAGTGCCTGAATTTTTACGCTTGTGCTAAACTTATGGGAAAAATTTTTTATCGGGGGGAAGTCTTTTCTTGAACAATACCGCCAGAAAACTAAACGGTTCAGAGATACTAATACAATGTCTGCTCGAACAAGGTGTAGATACCATATTCGGCTACCCCGGCGGAGCAATTCTCAACGTCTATGATGCTCTCTACGCTCATCCGGAAATCCGCCACATCCTCACCTCACACGAACAAGGTGCCTCCCACGCCGCAGACGGTTACGCCCGCTCAACTGGGAAGGTCGGTGTGTGTTTTGCGACTTCCGGCCCGGGAGCAACTAACCTCACCACAGGCATAGCTACCGCCTACATGGACTCCTCGCCGGTCGTGTTCATAACCTGCAACGTAAATTCTGACCTGATAGGGCGCGACTCGTTCCAGGAGGTCGACATCAACGGAGTATCACTGCCAATCACCAAATGCGGCTACATCGTAAGCGACGTGAACAAGCTCGCCGACACCGTACGAGAGGCCTTCACGATTGCTCGCTCAGGTCGTCCCGGCCCCGTCCTAATCGACATCCAGAAGAACGCCACAGCCAGCGAGTGCGAATATTTCCCCACGACTCCCGAAGAATTTGCTGCCAACCCAGACGGAAGAATTGCCCGCCTCAAGGCCACTCATCACCCGTCAATCAGCTACCCAGAAATTGACTTGAGGGCAATAGACCGCCTCGCCGACATGCTTGACCGAGCACAGAAGCCCCTGTTAATCTGCGGAGGAGGAGTCGTCAGGTCAGGAGCGTCCGAAGAGTTCCGGGAGCTGGCACACAGGCTGGATATTCCCGTAGCTATAACCGTGATGGGCGGGGGAGCTTTCGGGGGCTATGACGACCTCAAAACGGGAATGATAGGAATGCACGGCTCCCAAGCGTCGAACATGGCGTGTGATTCGTGTGATTTGCTCGTGGCTGTTGGGTGCCGCTTCTCGGACAGGGTTACTCTTAATCCTGCGGGCTTCGCGAAAAAGGCCAAGATTGCCCACATCGACATTGACCCGTCGGAAATCGACAAGAACATTAAGAGCGACCTTCACATAATCGGGGACGCTAAGGAGATTTTGCGAATCCTTCTGGCCCGCCTCAAGAAGGACAGGAAGAACGACGAGTGGAAGAAGTACGTTTTCTCGTTCAAGCGTGAGACCGAGTACGATGACCCTGAAGACGGCAACTTGACCCCTAAGCAGATACTTTCAGCGGCCGCCGAGATTCTCCCGCAGGATACGATGGTTACGACTGATGTTGGGCAGCACCAAATGTGGGCAATACAGCACTTCAGGTTTGACTACCCCGGACAGCTCACGACTTCGGGAGGGTTCGGTACGATGGGGTTCGGTCTCGGAGCGGCAATAGGAGTTCAGGCCGGCAACCCCGAGAAGACCGTGTTGCACGTTACTGGGGACGGCAGCTTCAGGATGAACTGCAACGAGCTCGCGACTGAGGCCTACTACAAGATGCCGATAATTACCCTTCTGTTCAACAACTCGACGCTTGGCATGGTCAGGCAGTGGCAGCACTTAATCTACCACGAGCACTACTCGCAGACCACGTTAGACCGCGGGCCGGACTTCGTGAAACTCGCTGAGGCATACGGCATTCACGGCAGGCGGGTAACGGATGAAGGGACTCTCCGTGAGACTCTGACTGAGGCGGTCAATTCGCGCTTTGACGGCAAGGGCTGGGTAATCGACTGCAAGATAGACATGGACGAGATGGTGAGGCCAATGGTCGGCGGGAACAGCTTCATCACTAACTTCATGCTGTACTAGGGGGGGTGAAGGCAATGCAGGCAAAAGAGTCTAACCAGAACCTTAAGCGTTACACGATAGTTACGGCAATGGACAATGAGGCCGGGGTGCTCTCACAGCTGGCGCACCTTTTCAGCCGGAAGGGGTATAACATTGAGACGATAGCTGCGGGCTGGACGGTTGACCAGAACGTTACGCGCTTCACGATAGAGATATATTCCGACGAGGCCCGTGTGGAGCTGTTGTGCAGCCAGTTGCGTAAACTTGTGCCGATTCACTACGTGGAGATTCTGGACCCGTCGAAGGCTATACGGCGTGAATTGATGTTGGTGCGGGTGCATGCTGCGGACCGTGCGGAACGTAACGAGATAATCCAGATAAGCAATATCTTCCGGGGCTCAGTAATCGACATAACGTCGGACAGTATCACTATTTCTGTAACTGGAGACGACCAGAAGACTAGTGCGTTCGAGGCACTGCTGAAGGAGTTCGGGATAATCGAGCTGGCACGTACGGGAATAGTGGCGATGGAGCGGGGAGAACTATAGCGGCTTGACTTTGTGAATGTTTGCTGTAAAATTCTTGTGTACTAATCGATTGGGCAATTGGCACAGGGGTTAGCGCGCTTCCTTCACACGGAAGAGGTCACTGGTTCGATTCCAGTATTGCCCACCATAATTCAGAGGATAACGGCCCGTTCTAAGGAAGAGCGGGCTTTTTTGTTGTCATCCCAATAATCTTTACTCCCAGTTTAGGTGCAAACGCAACAACTATCATCGCCATCTTGTTAATCAATCTGGAATTACTGAGCATATATCTCGGTATATCCCTCACGCGGATCCGGCCGGTTAAGTCTGTCATGACTTGAGGATATTTGCCCCTGATGGGTATAGCATTCTTTATGAAATACATCGTAAAGTGTGTATATATATTCTTAAGATACATCATGAGCTGGGGATAATTTTTCCTGAAATACTCTTCTGCCATTGAGCAGGCCCTGTAGAAATGTGTGTATTTCTCAGGGAATAATGACAGTGAACGAGTTATTGAGTCTGGGGTCTGCCTGTAGTAATAATTTACTCTCTCAGAAAAGGCGATTGTCTGCATTGAGCCTATTATCTCAAACATTACTGCTATGTCCTCATAGATCATGCCTTCAGGAAATCTTATGCCTATTTCGTCAAATATTTTGGTTCTGCACAGCTTGCAATATGACCCCCAAAGCCCTGACATCATAATTTTTCTGAGTGCAGATTCGGCTGTGTAAGTTTTGTATTCTGCTATGAAGCCGTTTGTTATGTCCTTCTCATTCTGCGACAATAATATACAGGACATATCGGCCCCGCTCTCACTCAACGCATAATACAGCTGCTCAACATAGACCCTGCTCACGTAGTCGTCGCTGTTGATGAACGTAATATACTCCCCGCGCGCTGCGTCTATCCCGGCATTCCTCGCAGAAGACAGTCCCCCGTTGGGCTTGTGTACCACCCTGACCCGCTCATCCCTCACTGCATAGCCATCACATATACTCGGACACTCATCGGGCGAACCGTCATCAACCAGAATAATATCCAGATTCGTATACGTCTGAGCCAAAACGCTGTCGACACATTCACGAATATACTTCTCGACTTTGTAGACAGGGATAACAACAGAGATTAATGGATTATCCTTCATGTTACAGCCTCCTTTGATGCCAGAATTATAGCAGACCCAAAGCAGAATATTTCTGTGCTAATATATTTCTTGCCTCAAACTTTCCCAATTAAGGAGGATTTACCCGAGTCTATGAAGAATAATATCCGCAGATTTTTCTCGCTGGCCTTCGCCCTCGTCAGCACCGAATGGAAGGCCGTTGTGGTCGTAATTTTCGCAAGCACCCTTCAGGCCTTCGCGGTCAACTACTTCACTCTTCACTACAGGTTCCCGGACTTGGGGGTGTCTGGTATAGCCGTCCTCACTAATTACGTATTCGGGATCTCTCCTAGCTGGGTAATCCTGATTGGGAATCTTCTGCTGCTGCTCTGGGCGAGAAAGGAACTCAACCTTCACTTCATCGGCCTCACGCTAACCGCAGTCTTCATGTTCTCGTCCATGCTGTCAGTCTTTGCGCTCTACCCTCTTCCGCTCCCTGATGATAAATTCATGGCTACGGTCATCACCGGGCTGATTAAGGGTTTGTCGCTTGGCCTTATGCTGAAAGTAGGGGGCTCAAGCGGAGGCACTGACATTATCGCTGTGGCAATGAGGAAACGTTACGGCATAGAGGTCGGAGTGTTCTCGATGTGCATAAACTTCTTCATACTGGGGCTGTCGATAGGTGTCGTTGGGCTTGAGGCTGTGGTGTACGGGGCTGTTGGGCTGTACGTGAACGGGATAACGACGGACAACGTAACCAGGAGCTTTGACCGTCGGAAACAGGCTATAATCATCACGAACATTCCCGACGAGGTCAGCAGGTTCATCAATTCACACGGAAGGGGGGTAACACGTCTTGAGGGCACCGGCACATACACAGGGCACCCGAGAGCTGTATTGATTACTCTGCTGGACCATAGGCAGGTGATACTCCTGAAACGTTTTCTCAGGGAGAGGGACGAACACGCTTTTGTGTCTATCTGTGATGCGTCCGAAGTTTTAGGCAAGGGCTTTAAGAGCTGGAGAACATGATAATAATATTCTTAGGAGATGAATAATACAATTATGAGTGATTTCAGTATAGGGAGCTTATTGGACGACGACAAGAGAGCTTCACTGCAAAACTTCTCGGAGAACCTTCCGACAAACATGCCAAGAATTACCCAAGAGACCCCGCGCTCAAAACGGGATATTGTCTCACGAGTAGCCTACCTTATCGGGATTGACGGCCGCTACTTCGGAGTGGAACAGAGCGAAAACATGAACCCACAGTTCTACCGCTCAATCTACGAGGAAATGAACGCAGACCGTGAGGCCCGCATAGTCCGCAACCTCTGCCGACTCCGCACAAAAATGCAGCGCAACTTCAGGGCAATCTACACCGAGATGAACGCCGACGTCAAGAACATCGACGCTATCCCCGACCTGGTCCCGCAAGACGCTCTGCAAGCCCTCGAGGACGACGGAATCCCCTTCGTCAGGGCCAAGCGCAGACTCGAGGACTATATCGTGGACGTTCACAACTATTTGCTTCCTCACGTCCCGAACTGCCAGAAGTTCATTCCCGACTGGGTCAAGTGGGCCTATATCCGCAACATGTTCTTCATCCCACGAGGCAACACCGTTGAAGGCAACAAGGAAGCCGCACGCCTCTACAACGAGTGCCGGGACCTCTTCCCCTATCAGGCATACATCAACTGGACACCTGACGAGGGAGACGGAAATATCTTGAGGGACGACGCAAAATTCCTCCCGATACTCTACGACCGCAACAGAGATAGATTCTACGACATGAGCAAGGTTACCGATGCTGGTGATGCCGCAATCGATGACCCCGACGAGTTTTTTGCTGAGGCAGGAAGAGTAATTATCGCCGTCGACTGCGAGAACGCTGACCCCTGCAAAGTCATCGGCATAATCAAGGAACTTGACGCACGAAACTTCTTGGGCAAAGTCGCTAAAATCCTCCTGGTTGACGACGAACACACTTCTTCACAGTGGCGGGCACTCAGGCGCAACGAGAATCTTCCCCTCGAGTACTACCTTACTGACAGGGTGAAGGACGAGAAATCTGCTGTTGATGTTGCTCTGACGATAAAATTCTACAGGGAGATAGCCGCAGGAAAAGCTGAGGGCAAACCCATAGACTCAGCAGTGATTATCTCCAGCGACTGCGATTTTTGGCCGCTTATTGAACTCACTCCAGAGATGAAGTTCTTAGTGATGCTTGAGTATGACAACTGCTCACAGGCTTATTACCAGAGGCTCCAGAACAACGACATTCCATTTTTCTACATTGATGAATACTTTATGTCCGGCAATCTTGAGCTCAAGACGGAAATT
>JAFPZI010000118.1 GCA_017417365.1 Synergistaceae bacterium | reverse complement strand
TCTCACGGAAATTGCTCACGATGATATAGCGTCCTCGTTCTGAGGCCGGCAGCCAATCGTAATAGCGTTTAGCCTGCTCGAAGGGAGTTAGGGTAGTGCCGTCTGATTGTGTCTGAGGTTTTGAGGGGTCAATTTCGCGGCTCTTCTGCTCAATGATTATGCGAGTTGAGGGAATGTAGGCATCGATGAAGCTGACGTGTGAGAGTTCGACTCTCTTCTCGTAGTCGATGTAGAGGGTAGGGTTGTCGATTTCGAGGAGGTCGTGAAGGAGTTCGTTCCAGAAAGATTGAGTGTCGCTTTTCTCGTCGCCTTTGTTCTGCCAGCGTGTGATGAAGTCGTTAGTGTTCATGTTATCCTCCTAGTTGGGTGTGGTGAAGCTGTCGAGTTTTGGGTGTGGCCAAGAGCACAGTGAAGGAGTCCCTGCCGTGTGGGGTGTCCTGACAGAGTGTGGTGAAGGCCCTCAAAGCTCATGCTATCCTCCGTAGTACTTTATGAGTACCTGAGTCCCATTGTCCGCGAAAAAGTCCTCCTCCAACTTCTTGAAGTGGCTCAACACCGTAACGAGAACATCAAGGTTAAGACTTTCCTTGTTGGCCTCATCGACGGCTAGAAGCATATCCTTCACGAAATGCTTGACCGTGAAGCCCGGAGTAAAATCCCTGTCGAGGATCTTCGGTCCCGCCGACTCCAACTGCTTAGAGTCCGCCCCGCCTGTCGACACTGCCCGCAAAAACCTGCTCATGTCGAGTCCCTTAGCCTTAGCGTAGGTCAATCCCTCACAGACCCCAGCGAGAGTCCCGGCAATAATTATCTGGTTGGCTAATTTGGTCTGCTGACCCATTCCGGCTTCTCCCATGTAGTTAATGTTCGTGCCGAGCGCGCGGAACAACGGAAGGCATGCGCGGTAATCATCCTCATCACCTCCGACCATGATCGAGAGGGCTGCTTCTTTTGCGCCCTTGACCCCGCCGGTTACGGGAGCGTCCAGAACGTGAAGGCCTCTGCGTGAACCTTCCTCGTGAATCATCTTAGCGAGTGAGGGGCTTGTTGTGGTCATGTCAATAATGTATGTGCCTTCCTGTGCGCTGTCGAGGATTTTCCCTGTGGCGAAGTAGACTTCTTCAACGTCCTTAGGGAACCCGACCATAGTGATAATCACTTCGCAGTCTTTTACACAGTCATTGATAGTGCTGTGGTATCTGGCTCCGTTGTTGATAACGTCATAGACCTTCATGATGGAGCGTGCGAAAATGTGAACGTCAAAACCTAACTTAATGAGGTTCTTAACCATAGGCTTACCCATTTTGCCTACACCGATAAATGCTATTTTCTTCATGGTGAAATTTTGCCTCCTGAGTGGGGATTTGGGGCGATTATACCAGACTGTGGGGGGCGGGTGAGAATTGTTGACGGGGTGGGAGGCTGTGAAGTGTTTGTGGGGTTGCGGGCAAGGAGACTCTAGGGAGTGAGGGTGTAATTCTGTGTCCTGAGTGAGGAGGATGTGAGATTGTGGACACGGAAGCCTACCAAGAGTGAGAGCGTAACTCTGTGTTGTGTGGGAGTGAGTAGGACGTGAGATTGTGGACACGGAAGGCTACCCAACGTGAGTGCGTAACTCTGTGTTGTGTGGGAGTGAGTAGGACGTGAGATTGTGGACACGGAAGACTCCCCAACGTGAGTGCGTAACTCTGTGTCCTGCGTGGGCGCGCAATGAGACCGTGAACTTGCAGACACGGCAAAAAGTCTTTATGATTACTCCCACATTCTCACAGGAAAGGACTTGACAGCGTGAACGACAAAATTTCTGTCTCCATCACTTCTCACAACGGCATGAAGTTTATCGCTGAACAGTTAGACTCTATCAGAACACAAACCCTCCCGCCAGATGAAGTAGTCATTGCTGACAACTGCTCAACTGACGGAACGTTCGAGTTCTGCAGAGACTACATCGCCAAACACAATCTCACCGGCTGGAAAATCTACCAGAATGAATACGATACCGGCCTCGTCAAAAATTGCCGGACTGTCCTCGACCACCTGACTGGAGATATACTTTTCACCTGCGACCAGGACGACATATGGATGCCCGACAAAGTCGCGTCTATGGTCTCCGTAATGAAGGCACACCCCGAGATTAAGCTCTTGGCCTCCAACTACGTACCCCTAGTGCTCGGCAAAATTGGCAAATCCCACCTGAAGTACATTAACCGCAATGACGGTTCAGTGCTCCAGCTCAAGTTCAGCGGTACCGGCATGGCAACAATGAGGCCGGGCTGTGTGTTCTGCTTCAGAGCCGAACTGATGAAGAAGTTCACCGTCCTCTACAATGAAGATTTACTCTACGACTCGTGGCTGTGGAAATACGCAATCCTTCAGGACTCACTCTATCTCCTGAACAGGCAGCTAATCTATTACCGCAGGCATGAGGGAGTCGCGACTGGAACATACTTACCGGCAGCGCACATCATCGATCTCGACGCAAGAATCAACAGCTCGGATAAGGCCGCCGAAGTAGACAGAATGTTTCTCGATTCCGCTGATGGTCTGGAAATTACTCCCGC
>JAFPZI010000117.1 GCA_017417365.1 Synergistaceae bacterium | reverse complement strand
TCGTAGAAGCCTTTTTGCGCTGAGGCCGTGAGAAGCGTCGGGTACAGCGTGGAACTCCTGCAAATGCTCTCCTCCTGTGCGTGAGCTCCTCCCCAGACTCCGCCGCCCGGTATCCCAGAAGCCGCAAAACTCAGCACAGCTATTCTCTTGCCAGGAAATACCGCGTGAAGTCCTATAGTCTCCCTAAGTGTCCGGCCCCTGAAGACCAACACCCTTCCTTCCTTCCTAACGTCGACTTCCTCCGCAAAGTCCGCAGGGTAGACTCTCGTGCGGGCTTCGCTGTCCCGTGTTGCTGCATTAAGTTCTGAGTTCTCATCAATGAATCTCAGAGTGTCCTGAAAACATTCTGCCAGTTCACTTTTCTCGGTAATCGCCATGTCCAAATCCTCCTATAGTGTGATAGTAAAATATTTTATTATTATAGGCTATCATTTATTCGCCATTGCCCAAAGATTAATCACCGCTAAGTGAGCTATAATTAAAAAACTTGATACCTCATGTGAAATATATTAACTGGAGTTGACCTGCCTTATGAAAAATATCATGTACAGAACTAGAAGAACCCCGATGTTCGTGAAAATCTTCGTCGGCTTTTTTCTGGGGATGCTGTTCGGCTTTGTTGCTGCACCTATGGAATCTCGCGTGCCTTTCCTCAGAGATTACGTTATGCCCTCACTTGACCTCGCGGGAAAAATCTTCCTGAGACTTCTGACCGTGATAATAATTCCTCTGGTCTTCTCCACACTTGTTGCCGGGGCGGACTCTTTCGGCAGCAAAAAGAAGCTCGGCAGAGTAGGAATAAAAACCGTTGCGCTGTTCCTGATTACGACATTTGCGGCTATCTTGATCGCTTTCCTGAGTGCATATGCTATCAGGCCGGGACGGAGCATAATTATTCCCGACGGCCCTCAAGGGAGCGCGGGTATCATTCACACTTTTGCTGACAGGGTGCTGGACGTTGCTCCTGTGAACTTCTTGAACTCAATGGTAAATGACCACATGTTGAGCATAATAATATTCTCGATGCTCTTGGGTGCGGTCTGCCAGTTTGCCGGAGAGAGAGGAAAGAGGGTGTCTGAGTTTTTCGGGAGGGCTGCGGTGTTCATGCAGAGAGTTACGCAGATGATTCTGACTCTGGCACCTGTGGGTGTGTTTGCGCTGAGTGCTGCGGCAACTGCAGATTTCGGCCTGAAGATTCTTGCTCCGTTCGGCACGGTGATTGCTGCGATGTACAGTGCCTGCATAATTCACGCTGGGGTGATTTATTCGCTGGTGGTGGTGTTCTTCTGCCGGAGGTCGCCTATGTGGTTCTTCAGGGGAATACGTGAGGCAGCGATTACGGCATTCGTTACGCGTTCGAGCTCGGTAACCCTGCCGGTAACAGTTTCGAGCGTGCGGGAGAATCTGGGAGTGTCCGAAGGTGTGAGTTTGTTCGTTCTGCCGTTGGGAGCTACGGTGAACATGGACGGTACAGCGATGTACGAGATAGTTTCAGCAATCTTTGTGGCCGATGCCTACGGTATCCCGGTAACGCTTCCGATGGTTGGGGCACTGACTCTCACGGCGTGGCTCGCATCGATCGGGGCGGCTGGGATTCCGGGTACGGGGCTGGTGATGCTGACGATGGTGTTGACGAGTGCGGGGCTGCCTGTTGAGGGTGCGGGGCTCATTGCTGGAATTGACGTGGTGCTTGGTGCGGCGAGGACGTGCATTAACGTTGTTGGGGACGGAGCGGTGTGCGCGGCTGTTGCGGCGAGTGAGGGGGAACATTTGACGGAGAATAGTTGACGTGATAAGATTCACGCGTTGACCTTACGGGGCGTAGCGCAGTCTGGCTTAGCGCGCATGGTTCGGGTCCATGAGGTCGGAGGTTCGAATCCTCTCGCCCCGACCAAATATCGAGAATAACAGAGTCGGAGAGAATGTAAAGATTTTCTCCGGCTCTTTTGTGTTGTGCTACTTCTTGCCGATAAGCATTATCTTGTTCCAGCCGTAACAGGGAGTTGACGTTATTACTTCGTCTGGAACGTCAGGCTGTACTTCATAGCCCTCGAACACCTCAAACCAGAACACCGCATCAACCCTCCCCGACAGCAGAGCAGGGACCCGGGTAGCGGTCTCAACTGTAACCGTCCTGATGTTCACGTGAATCCTTCTGGCTATCTCCGCGAGAATTGCTGTGTTGAACCCCGCAGGTTCCCCGTCAGCTCCCGTGTAGTCAAGCGGCGGCATATCTCCAGTTACCGCGACGGTTATAGTCTCCGCCCCGTCAAAATCCTCAAACTTCACCGCCGGAGGATTCTGTGCAGAGGGGCCGGTGAGGTAATCCCGCGCAAGAATCCCGATCATGCCCTCCGCCGTCATTTCACGAATGGCCTTGCTGAACTTTGCGCATAGCTCCTTCTTGTCGTCGCGGAAGCCCAAAGCTGAGGCAATAAGTTTTTCACTTATCAGGAAGCCGCGAAGGATATACTGCCGGTTCTGCCTGAGCATGTACTCTCCGACGAGTTCAGGGGCAGCTATGGCAGCTATTTCCCCCTTCTCGAGAGCGAGCAGCATCAAGGTCAGGGAGTCGTAGAACTTCATCGAAGGCTTTGAGGCTGAAAGACCGGCATCAAAGACCTGTGCCAGCAATTCATGCTTTACATGAACTGCCACGTCGCTATTGGTGTTGCCCTCCCTGAGTGTGCCGACGACTTCCGCAGACGCACCGGCAGCAAACACCGCCAGCATGGCCATAACCGCAAGAAATTTCTTCATTGCTGTAACCTCCTATAAATTATTTGAGTCCATAAATTATACGGCCAAGTTCTGAATTTTTGTCGAGCATGATAATCTTTTCGCCATTGCCTGTCAGGGACTTCTTGAGGGCATCGAGTGAGCGTAAGTAGTTGTAGAACTCTGCCTTCTCTGGGGTGTTGTAGGCACTCTGCAGGATTCTCATGTACTCAGCTTCACCTTCAGCTATGATGATGTCCGCGCTCTGTTCCGCACTCGCAAGCATTACGGCAGCTTCACGGTCTGTGCTGTTGCGGATCTTCTGTGCCTCAGAGTTGCCCTCTGCAGTGAATGACGCGGCTATGTTCTGTCGTTCCGAAATCATTCGCTCATAGACGGCGGCTTTGTTGTCGTTCGGGAGGTCGAGGGCCTTAATCTCCGTCTGAACTATTGCGATTCCGTACATGCCAATATCTGAATTTGCGTCCTTAGCGATTCTTTCTGAGAGGCCTCCTCCGCGTGCTTCTATCACTTCGTCCTGAGTCATGGATGAGATTACGTTCTTGACAGCGTTATACACAGCCGCCTCGATTCGTTCTCGCGCTCGGGCTTCTACTGCGTTGAGGGTCTGGACGTACTTCACTGGGTCAACGACTCGCCAAGTTACGTAGTTATCCGCAATCATGGACTTCTTGTCCTTAGTGATTACTCCTGAGCGGGGGATGTCGTAAAGGTGGAGCTTCTTGGTGATGTGCCTGACTGTGTGCATTCCGGGAACCATGAACTTTATTCCGGGCTCATCACTTACTGCTACGATTTTGCCGAACTTGAACAGAGCACCGTACTCGTTTGGTCCTACGACGTAGCAGAACAACGGCAGGACGACCAAGCACACGAGGGCAATAACGATTAGGGCAGTCCGTAAGATTAAGTGCTTAAGGGTAAATATTCTCGTCATTGTCAACACCTCCTAGAATTTGTCGACGGGCATTAGGTTTTGCGAAGTCCCGTCGGTGATTATTAGCTTGACGTTGGGCAGGACGGCTTCAAGTGTCTCGTAGAACAATCTCTGCTTTGTGATTAACGGGTAGGCTTTGTACTCCTCATAGAGCTTCTCGAACCTTGCGGCTTGGCCTTTGGCTTCTGCGATTCGTGCGGATTTGACGGCTTGGGCCTTCTGGATTACTTGGTCAGCTTTGGCTTCTGCGGCGGGGAGCTGTTCGGACTGGTATTTCTTGGCGGCGTTAATCACGGTCTCTCGTGCCTGTCTTGCGGTTTCGACTTCCTTGAACGCCTGAATAATTTTCTCCGTAGGGGGTTCGGCATCCTGAACTGTGAGGTTGACGCACTGGAGGCCGATACTGCTGGACCTGAGCATCTCGGTTAGCTTTTCGCGGACGGCGGTCTGGATTTCGCTCTTGCCGGTAGTGATTACTTCGTCCACAGGGTAATCTGATACTGTACTGCGGATACAGGCGAGCAGCATATTTCTGAGGATGGCTTCGGGGTTGTCTGAGTTGTAGAGGTAAGCGACTGGGTCAGAGACTTTGTACTCTAGGTAGAAGTCAATGTTGACGAAGTTGAAGTCCGACGTAATCATCACGCTTTCTTCTTCACGGTTGGTTGTCCGGCCGCGCCTGTCGGTCTCGTAGCCTATGCTTGTTCCGTGAGTGGTCATGTCTACGATGTGGACGCGCTGAAGTATCGGGATCTTTGTGTAGAGGCCGGCGGTGTCTGTGCGGACGATTGTGCCGAACATTGTGATTACTGCCTGTTCCTGTTCGCCGACGGTGTAGAAGCCGTCATAGATCATAG
>JAFPZI010000116.1 GCA_017417365.1 Synergistaceae bacterium | reverse complement strand
GGCTGGGCGGTGAAGGGATTACGTGTAAGGTCTTCGGGAAGATTAGAGTATGCACCCTCCGTTAGGCAGCTGGGGATGGGAAGTGGTTACGTGTAAGGTCTTCGGGAAGATAGAGCTGTGTACCCTCCGTTAGTTGTCTGGGGCGGTGAAGTTATCGCGTCAGACCTTCCCAAAAATTAGAGGCTGTAATAATAAAATACTTTACTATCATAGCCTAGTGATAACTCATACACCCTCCGCCAACCGTCAAAAATGGTTTACGCTATAATTGAGGGCAAAATTCTAGAGAAGGTGTGATAATTTATGGCTTTCACAGTATGTGTACTCACAGCAGCAGCAAAACGAGATACCTATATCGCCAGCTACATCGCAGGTGAAGCCCCAGTAACCGGCCACGAAGTCATGACAGAAATGATCACCAAGCACGACATGCCCCAGCGCAGAGTAATAGCGTGGTTCGTGAACAACTATACCCGCCCCCTAGACTGGATAGTGGACGAAGACGCTACCGTGGAGTTCATCACGTCAATATCCCCTATGGGCCAGAGAATCTATAAACGTTCATTAGGCTTTGTGCTTATCTTGGCGTGTGAGAGAGTCCTCAAGCGCAAAGTCATTCTCCGGCACTCAATAGCTGACGGACATTATTGGGAGTTCGAGGACGGCCCGGTAACTCAGTCCGACGTGGACAAAATCAAGGCAGAGATGAACGACATAATCCGGCGGGACATGGCCATAACCCGCGAAATTCTCACGATTGACAAGGCCCGCAGAGTCTTCCAGCGTCAAGGTGAACCCGAAATAGCTGAACTCTTCGTGCGGGCAAACCTCGACCCCGTAGAAGTCTACAGGTGCGGAGAACGTTACGGCTACTTCTGCGGCGGACCCCTTGCACCCTCAACGGGAATGCTCCGAACATTTGACGTTGTCCTCTACGAACAGGGAATGTTAATGCGCTTCCCTGACCCGCAGGACCCCGAACACGTCCCAGAACTCAAGCTCGACCCATCAATGGCTAAAGTATTCTTCGACTACGCACACTGGCTGCAAGTCCTCGACCTGAATTACCTCAACAAGTTACACCACAGAGTTACTGAGGGAAAAATTCAGGAGCTGATTCTCATTGCTGAGGCCTTCCACTCTCAGAGTCTCGGGAACATCGCAGAAGACATAGCCTCACGCCCCGTGAAGATTGTAACTATTGCCGGGCCGTCGGGTTCGGGCAAGACGACTTTTCCGAACGCCTCAAGGTCCAATTGATGGTCTGCGGAAAGACTCCCGTAACTCTGCCTCTGGATAACTACTTCAAGGAACGCGAGGACTCCCCAAGAGACGAGACCGGAGAATACGACTATGAACGTGTTGACGCTCTGGACCTTGACTTACTGGGGGATAACCTGATGAGGATTCTTGCCGGTGAAGAAGTAACAACGCCAGTCTACAACTTCATCACGGGCAAGAAAGAGCCGGGCAAAGTCATAAAGCTCAAGCCCTCCGACGTTCTCATAATGGAGGGGATTCACGGCCTCAACGACGCAATTATCTCGATGCTTCCCGAGAGCACTCGCTATGGGGTGTTCGTTTCGCCCCTCACTGGAATCTGCATTGACCCGCACAACAGGACGAGCACCAGCGACAACAGGTTACTCCGCAGAATAATCCGGGACTACAGGACTAGGGGCAAGAGCGCGCAGGTTACTCTTGAGGTTTACCCAAAGGTTATCAGGGGAGCAAGAAAGTATATTTTCCCCTCCAGGAGCAGGGCTAATGCTGTGTTCAACTCTTCGCTTCCGTATGAATTGGGAGTCCTTAAGCCCTACGTTGAACCGCTGCTGCACACCGTCGACGAAAATTCTTCGGTCTTCAGCGAGGCCTTGAGGCTGTTGAACATTCTGCGCTTCGTTCCAGCACTCAACAACGACGGAATCCCCAACAACTCAGTAATCCGTGAGTTCATCGGGGGCAGCTGCCTCGACGTTTAGCAGTATGATATATTATCCATAAGGAGGGAATAATCATGTCAAGAAAGTTAGTGTTGTCGTTAGCTGTGTTAATCGTGGTCCTGTGGTCAGCGTCAATCGCGGCCTCATACCCAAATCCGCCTTCCAGCGGCCAATGGGCTTTGGTCTTGGAGTCCCCGATTAGGCTCTACGACGAGGCGGACATTGACTCGGGCTTCTCGGAAATCGACGTGCCGGAGAGATGGATCAGAGTCCCGAGCGCAGTCCGTGATGATGATAATTACCTGTGGTACAAGGTTACGATTGACGGCGAAACCGGCTGGCTTCCTCAGAACGGAGTCCTCCTCAAGATGGGGCCTAAGAGCCAAGCTGCCGCCAACATCTACAGGAAATTCATCAACGCACGTCGCAGGCTCATGGACAGGCCAAGAGGCTGGGACATTGACACTTCAGGAGAGTACGAGGGCCAGACAGTGTACAGGCTAAGGGGCACAGAGTTCGGTGAACTTAGGGTGATTGAGTCGGGACGCAGGGTCGAGGACGTATATTTTCACACCGACGACGCTGGGGTCTGCGAGGAATTTTTCGGCATGAACCTAATCGGCCTCTCTCAGCCCTCAGTCAGAAAGAAGCTCGGCACTCCAACAATGCGCCAATCCCCCCCGGAGGACAAGAACATTAACATTCTCACATACGAGCTGCCCGACAGAGATATTACCCTCGTGATTACCGAACGCCGTTACGACGGCAGGGAAGGAGTCGTGGAGTTCGTCTCGCTTCACAGGGGCAGGACTAACGAGCCGTATTAATGGAGGTATTGTGCTGTGCGGTCTTGCTTGACGCTGTCTTGGGAGACCCGAAGAATTTCCCTCACCCTGTGGTGCTGATTGGGAGGGTAATAGATTTCTGGCACAAAAGATTATTCACGGGTCCCCGTTCATTCTGGCGGGGGCTTCTCTTGTGCGTGATTACCCTGCTGACTGCGGGACTCAGTGTGCGGCTATTGCTCCTAATCACGGGCGGCAATGTCCTAGTGAAGATTTACCTGCTCTATTCTGCTCTGGCATGGAGGGACCTCAAGGACGAGACCGCACCAGTTCTTGAGTGCCTGATGAATCACGACCTGACAAAGGCCCGAGCATACTTGTCGCGAGTTGTCGGGAGGGACACGCAATCACTCAGTGAGGCAGAGACAGCCCGCGCGACTGTCGAGACCATTGCGGAGAACTCGATTGACGGTGTGATTAGCGTGTTGTTCTTCGCGGGTCTTGGCCAAATCCTGAATCCTTCTTGGGGAATGTGCGTGTTAGTGTGGGTGTTCAAGGCCGCAAGCACTCTGGACTCTCTGGTGGGCTATGAGGCTCTGGGGAGTTACGGGGCACCTTCGGCACGTCTGGATGATGCTCTGAACTTCATACCGGCCCGGCTCGGGGGACTCGTGATAGTTCTTGCTGGAGGGAGGGGGCTTGAGGTGTTCATGTCAGACAGGCTGAAGCACAAGAGTCCCAACAGTGCACACGGTGAGAGCGCGTTTGCCGGTGTGCTGGGAGTTCGTCTGGGGGGAGGAGCGTATTACGGCGGGAAGTTCGAGGCTCGTGAATGGCTGAACGCTGGGGGGCAGGAGGCGGGAGCGTTCGACATAGTGAGGGCGTGGAGGGTGCTTGACGTGTCGTGTTCGGTGTTCGTGATTCTTGTGGCGGCTTTGACATGGACAGCCTGACTCTTCACGGAGCTAACCCCGAAAACTTATTCCGTGCCCTCAACGCAAAAGTTCCCCGCAAAATTATCGACTTCAGCACTAACACTAACATTCTCGCTTGGCCAAAGATTAATCTTGACCTCGAGGCACTCGCTTCACGTTACCCTGACCCAGACTGCTCACAATTACGCCTCCTCATCGCCCAACGTGAACACATTACCCCCTCACGAATCCTCTTCACCAACGGCACAAACGAAGCTATATTCCTCCTCTCACAGCTCTTCTCTCAGGACACCGCCATTCTCCAGCCTGCCTACACTGAATACTCCCGGGCGTTCAGGAATCTTCATGACGTGTTCAGCCTTGAGGAAGCCGGACGCTTCAGACAATTCATCATCGTCAACCCCAACAACCCCACAGGAAAATTCATTCCCAACTTGGCCAAGACCATTGCCGCCAACCCCAACACTACATTCATCATTGACGAGGCATATAGAGACTTCCTGCTGCGGGCAAAACCCGAGAGGCTCTGCGACTTCCCAAACACGATAATTCTCCGCTCACTCACAAAGATTTTCCACCTCAGCGGCACAAGAATCGGCTACGTTATCGCCCCAGAAGACCTCATTACCTCACTCAAAGCACGGCAGCCCTCGTGGAGCGTCAACGCAATTGCTCAGGAACTCGCACGGCAATTCCTCAGTGATGAGTCTTTCACCCTGAGAACCAGAGAACTTTACCGCAGACTCACTCCGGCATTCGTCCAAGACTTGAGGAACTCAGGACTTGATGTGATGGACTCGGACGTTCACTTCTTCCTTGTGAGGGTTGATGATGACTTGAGGGTGATTAAGCACTTGCTGGCGAGGGGAATAGCTGTCAGGCACACACGGAACTTCACGGGGCTCGGGACTGACAAAAACTATATACGCATAGCAACAAAGAATCAGAGTGATAACAAAATCTTTGTTGAGGCAATCGCTGACTTATAATATACTCCCATAAATTCTCTAGAAAGTGCAGGTGCCCCAATGAAGAAATATATTTTGCTCTTGCTAATGCTAGTCGTTGCCGGAATCTTTAACTATTACGCCCCGTCAAGAACTCAACTAATCCGCGTCGGCGTGGAATGCGACCACGAACCCTACAACTGGGAAGAAGATTCACCCACAGACAGCAATTTCCCCCTAGCAAACAACCCCGGCTTCTACGTCGAAGGCTATGATGTCCAGATCGCCAAGATAGTAGCTGACGAGATCGGCGCAACTGTCGAGTTCCACAAGATTGACTTCAACAACCTCATTCCCGCCCTCACCGCCAACGAGATTGACGCAATATTCTCCGGCATGGTCGACACTGAGGCACGCAGAAGCATCATTGCCTTCACCGAACCCTACGAGGTCAAGAAAGTCGAATATGTCGTGCTCGTCAACAAGAACAGCAAATTTGCCGACGCGAAAACTTTACGGGACTTCAGGGGAGCGAGATTCATAGGGCAGAAGGACTCCAGATTCGACGAAGTTATAGACCAAATTCGCGGAGTCCAGCACCTCCCGCCACTTGAGGCACAAAGCGCGGTCGTCAACGAAGTAATCAAGCTCAATGCAGATGCTACCGTTGTCAATGACGACACAGGCCTATCGTATGAGCTGAGTAATCCTGCGCTCAAGGTTATACATTTCCCTGAAGGCAGGGGGTTTCACTTGGGCTTCACGGGACTCTGCGCGGGAGTCAGGAAGACCGATCTCGCACTCTTGAGGGACATCAACAAAGCTCTTCACGGCCTGAGCACCCGACAGCGTCAAAGAATTATGGACTTGTCCACCAAAAGAGTCTGGGAACAATGAATGGCTTGATGGTTCAAGGGACTTCCAGCGACTCGGGGAAGAGCTTTATCGTTACTGGACTCTGTCGGCTCTTCTCCGATTTGGGAATCAGGGTCTGCCCGTTCAAGTCCCAAAACATGTCTAACTTCTCCTCACTCACTCATGACGGCCTCGAAATCAGCACAGCTCAGGCACTCCAAGCCAAAGCCTCACGCCTCACTCCAGAGGCCTTCATGAATCCCATTCTCCTCAAGCCTCAGCACGACTGCTCATCACAAATCTTCCTCAACGGCAGACTTTACGCCAACGACACTCGGGGCTACAGGGACTTCACTCAGACCGTAGGAATTTCCGCAGTACGGGACTCGCTCGCACGAATCGCACGGGACTACGACGCAATCATCATTGAGGGTGCAGGCAGCCCCGCAGAAGTCAACCTCAACTCTTGGGAGATCGTCAACATGAGGATTGCCCGTGAAGCAGATGTGCCCGTCGTTCTCGCTGCTGACGTGGACAGGGGCGGAGCACTTGCGGCGGTCGTCGGGACTCTTGAGCTTCTCGGCTCTGACAGGGCAAGGGTGAAGGGAATAATCTTCAACAAATTTCGCGGGGATATTGGCCTGTTCAGGGACGCAGTAACTTGGACGGAAAATTACACGGGAGTCCCTGTGCTCGGGGTCCTGCCATACCTTGAGGGCGTTGACCTCCCAGCTGAGGACAGCCTGAGCCAGAAAAATTACGGTACACGCACCGAACCCGACGCGCATACCGCAAATCACTCTTTCGACGCAATCGCCAAAGCCTTACGCGAAAACCTCGACGTTACCGCCCTCGAAAGTCTCCTATCACTTCACTGACGGCCTCCTCTAGGATCCGCGCGCAGTTCCCGAAAGAGTAATTAGCCTTGATGTGCCTCATGAGTTCACCAGTTGACTCGCACTCCAGCTTCTCCATGACCGCTCGCCCTATGTCGTCGACTGAGTGCGGGTCTACAAGCCTCGCAAGGCCGTTGTAGTACTCTTTCGGTGCTCCGTCGTTGGTCAGAACTACCTCACACCCGCAAGAGGCCGCCTCAAGCGCAACCATCCCGACCCCCTCCCACAGGCTGGGCAGTGCGAACACTTTTGCCCTCAGGTAGTACGAGCGCAATTCTTCGTCCGTGAGAAGCCCGGCATAAGTGATATTCTCATGGCCGGCTATCTTGTCGTCGAGCCATTTCCGCCCCGCCTCGCCCTGCACTGAACCCCCAAGCACCAGCCGGAAACCGTACTTCTCCGCCGCCTCAATCAGCCGCCCAACGTTCTTGTAGCCTGAATTGAGGTTGCTCACGTGAAAGCAGAAAGCCTCCTTATTCTCAGGCATCGACTCCGCCGGCTCTATCCTGAACGACAGCGGCACTATCTTTATCTTCTCCTCAGCAATCCCGAAACACTCACGCAAATACTTTTTCTCATACTCAGAACGCGCAAAGAACCCCGCTATATCCTTCACGGACTTGTAGTATTCATGCGTCGGGGTCGTCAGGTGAAGGGGCCTGAAGTGTCCGTACTTGGCCGCAAGACGGTATGCCCTCACTGACTTATTAGGGTCAAAGACGGGGGCGGAAATTATCGGGACGTTGTAGATTTTCAGGTCGCCCAGCATATTTCTCAGTGAAGAGGTCCAGCGCAGAATTATGAACGCGTCAAACGAAGCAAAGTCCGTGTTGTCCCAATAATTCACCAGCACCGCATCATGACCCCTTGACGCTAGGGCATCGCGCCACATTATCCCCTGAATCTTCACGCCGCTCTTCCTCGATGTCTCAACAAATGAACTCATTATCCCAATCTTCATCGCACTACCTCCCCGTGCAAACACCATGCCTCAGCACGCGTTATCCTGACCTTCACGAACTCCCCGAGCATTTTTCTTCCGCCCTCAAAGATTACTACTTTATCCTGTGGTGTCCTGCCCTGAAGGAAGCCTTCACCCTTCGGCGCGAAATCGTCAGCAAGTACCTCGAACACTTGTCCCGTCAAGGCCTGATTGATTCCCAGAGTGATTGAGTCCTGCAACGCGTTAAGGGTGTTGAGCCTCTCCAGCCTCAGAGCAGCCGGCAGAGCTCCAGGCATCACAGCCGCTGGTGTCCCCTCACGTTCCGAATAGGCCGCGCTGTGAACAAGGTCAAACTTCACCTCACGCAGAGCACTCATTGAGTCCGCAAAATCCTCGTCGGTCTCACCGGGAAAACCCACGATTAAGTCAGTCGTCAATCCAACATCCGGCACCTTCTCGCGCAACATCCTGACCTTGTCAAAATATTCTTCACGAGTGTACTTCCTGTTCATGAGGCCCAAAATTCTCGTGCTCCCAGACTGGATAGGCAGGTTCAGCGACGGACACACAGCAGCCTCTTCCGCCATAACGTCAGCGATCTCCGGCGTAAAGTCCTGTGGCAGCGACGTTACGAACCTCACACGCCGAATCCCATCAAGCCTCGCAACACTCCTCAAGAGTCCCGCAAAGTTCAAGCCTATATCCTTACCGTAACTGTTCACGTTCTGCCCGAGTAACGTAATCTCCTGCACTCCGTCAGCAATTAACATCCTGCACTCGTCAAGGACTTCTTGAGGACCTCGCGACACAAAACGCCCCCTAACGTAGGGAACTATGCAGTAAGTGCAGAAATTATCGCACCCGTGAGCTATCGTTACGTAGGCCTTGTACTTGTTCCCGCGCAAAATCGTAACGTCCCCGCCGTCAAAGTCCAGTCCGTAGAACTCTTTCGGGTCTGTGTCCAGAAGGTTTATGCGTGATGACGGGTGAGAGGCTAACTGTTCGATTGCGTCAGGAAGAAGCCCGATATGTCTTGGCCCAGCAACCAGCCTGACGTATGGGAATCTCGCTAGGGCCTTCTCCCCGAGCCTTTGGGCAATGCACCCTGTGAGCGCGATTAACGGCCGGTGATTCTTCTGCCACGAGCCCTCATAGAGTCCGAGCTCACTCCACACTTTTTGTTCAGCCTTCGCACGGACACTGCACCCAGTTATCATCACTATATCAGCGTCAGACTCGCCGACTTCCTCCCACCCTCGAGAGGCCAAGACCGTACGCACCCTGTCAGAGTCATACACGTTCATCTGACAGCCATAAACTTTTACGCAGAACCTCCCCACTACTCGAAGAACCTCGCGAAAATCTCGTCAACGTAGCGCAGGTAGTAATCATTCTCGAATAAGTTCTTGATTTCCTGCGGGTCAACTGAACCCTTCAGCCTCTCATCACTCAGCAATAAGTCCAGAAAACTTACTCCGCTTGAGGCCGTCTTCATCGCGTTCTCCTGAACTATTGCGTAGGCGTCCTCACGAGACAACTTCAGCTCATCCAGAAGATACGTCAATACCCTCTGCGAATACACGAGGCCGTTAGTCTGATTGACGTTGTGGCGGACTCTGGACTCGTCTACCGTGAGGCCCCGAAGAATTTTCGTCATGCTACGGACCATGAACGCAGCAATGTTGAAGGCATCCGGCCAAATTACGCGCTCGGTTGACGAGTGAGAAATGTCCCGTTCATGCCATAAAGCTATGTTCTCCATTCCCGTCAACGCGTAACCCCGCAACAATCTTGACATTCCGCAGACCCTCTCACACTTTATGGGGTTGCGCTTGTGGGGCATCGCTGAACTTCCCTTCTGACCGACTCCGAAAGGCTCAAAGGCTTCACGTACTTCTGTGCGCTGTAAGTTCCTGACCTCTAGGGCCATTCGTTCGAGCGTCGAACCCATGAGGGCTAATGCGTTGAGGACTGCGGCGTGTCTGTCCCGTTGGAGGATCTGATTCGAGACTTTTGCGGGCTCAAGGTCAAGAAGTTCACACACTCTGGCCTCAAGCTGAGGGTTGCACATCGCGTAAGTTCCGACAGCTCCCGAAATCTTTCCGGCTGATACGTCCTTCTTCGAGTACTCTAACCTTCCTCTGTCCCTGAGAAGCTCAGAGTGCCAGTTCAGGAACTTCAGCCCCAATGACATCGGTTCGGCGTGGATACCGTGAGTACGGCCTATGCACGGAAGGTGCTTGTACTTCAGAGCGAGTTCAACGACCACTGCGTCAAGTTCGTCAAGAGCAGTGATTATTATGTTCAGGGAGTCCCGGAGCATTATTGAGCTTGCTGTGTCGAGAATGTCGCTCGAGGTCATCCCCAAGTGAAGGTACCTGCCATTCGCCCCGACGTTCTCAGCTACCGCACTCACAAATGCTACTACGTCATGCTGTGTCTTCTTCTCGATCTCCTGCACCCGTTCGACCGTGAAATGTGCGTTGGCAACTATGTCGTCAAGTGCGTCCTGTGGTATCCTGCCCTGTTCACACCACGCACGGCACACAGCCAATTCAACGTCAAGCATAACTTTGAGGCGGTTATACTCGTCCCACAACGCAGAAATATCGCGCTCTGAATATCTGTCTATCATGTGTAATCCATTCTCCTTACTTGATAATGCCTGAATTGTACTTGCCTGAGATTGGAGCGTCAAGGCAGGAGAGAAATAGAACATGTTCTATTAATTCGCGGCTTGCCTAAACTTTGATGTTAGACAGTAATAATTTTGGCGCGTTTTAGTGTAAAATATGTGCAAATTACTTATTCTTACTTAGGACAAAGGAGCGGTTCGTTTTGCGGAGGGTCATAATATTATGCGTGCTGTTGTTCCTGATTATCAATATAGATTACGGAGGGGCTGAAGCGTCAACGGCCTCCAATCAAGGCTATACTGGCCTATGGGAGTATCCTACTGCGGAAATGCCCGACGACGGCGTAGGACGTTTCGGCTACACCCACAATTCACCGTACGCGTATTACTTCCTTGACATTGCTTGGCTTCCCTGGTTCGAGATAAATGCTAGGTTTTCACTGTTCGACACAATATTTTCCGAGAACTCCCGGCGTTACATGGATAAGGCTATGGACCTAAAAGCTATGCTCTGGCACAACAAAGACCCCAAACTCTGGTATGTTCCCTCGATTGCTGCAGGAATCGTTGACATGATGGGCACTGAAGTCATGAAGTCATGGTACGGTGTTGCGACTTGGCGCTGGGGGGATTTTGCGGCCACAATCGGCTACGGTACTGACCGGCTCAACGGAGTATTTGCTGGTCTTGAGTGGGACATAGCGAGCTGGCTGACGGTCAAAGCCGAATACAGCCCTCTAGACTACGACCAAGAAAAACCCTTAGGGGGCGGAAGAATCGTCAGGGAACTTCCCTCGAGCAAGTACAATTACGGCCTAATCCTGAAAGCTCCTTGGGGAATGGAAGGTTCAGTGAGTCGTCAGCGCGGGGATGAGTGGGCGTTCTCAATTTCCCAGAGAATCAACTTGGCCGGGCCGTTCTTCGGTGATTCAAGAAGGCATTTCTCAGCTCCCGGTGAGGCCAGAATACTCGACTGGGACAGCGCAGAATCTGAAGAACTCATAGCCCGCCTGAAGTCCGGCCTTGAGAAATACACACGAATCAGGGACGTTGACATCAAGATAGAGGAGACCGACACCGGCCGCAGATTGCTTCTTGCCTACGAGAATTACGGCTACTCATCACACGCTGAGGCAATGGCGCGGATTCTGGTTGTTCTCTCCGCGATATTGCCCGACACTGATGAATTGGTCCTGATCCACAAGAACGCAGGAATCCCAGTCGTACGCGCGAGTTTTCCCGGAGAATTATTATTTGACCTGAGAGCTAGGAGCCTTCGTGAGGAGAACTCGATTCACAGTGCAGTGTTCACTTGGGCAAGTTCGGACATAGAGAGCCCTGACGCAGAAAACCTCTTGGCCAAGAAGGCACAGCATGAAGTGAAGGCTATGATTGTCTATGAGCCTAGAATTGACCAGACTTTGGCGGAAGAGTACATGGACCGCTGGGACATTGACCTAATCTACAAGGGGCGATACTCCAACGGCTGGGGGAGCATTATTGATATTCGCTTCCCGATCCACGTCCACGCAGACACCAGCGACTACCCGGGCCTTTGGTGGGAGAAGGACTTCAACGACAAGATCCGCATACAGCAGGCGGGCCTGACCTACGCGAACACTTTCGACCGCGACGGCAGGTTCTGGCTGTTCGGCGAGGGCGGTTATCTCGATGAGGAATGGTTCGGCGGCAACGCTTGGGCTCGCTACTACGGCACTGACGGACGCTGGTGGGTCGGCGCAAGAGTCGCAGCACTCCACGACAGGGACCCGTACTCTTTCGGGGGGCTGACCAGCGGGAGGCTCAGGTACTTTAGGGGGCGAGTTCTGGACTACGAGGGCGACGACAGCGCATGGAGGCACAGCGAGTTCATACAGGCCGGCTACCACATTCCTGACCTGAATCTGGACATTGAGGCGGATTACGGCAGGTTTGCGGACAACGATACAGGCTACAAGATTGCGGCAATCCGTCATTGGGACGATACCGCGCTCGGCTTCTACTACATCGACACGGACAGGAACGCCCCCAACAAGAGCTTCACTAGGGCGGGAGTTCACATGGAGATTCCTGCAGAACGCTGGTTCGGTACGTGGTTCGGGAACTCCAGCGCGCATGTTTGGGAGCAGGATACATTGCTCCTGTCAGCGTGGGACATCGAGTCCGGCCGTGAGGGGGGGCACATCAGGACTCCCGAGCGCATGATGGAACAGCTCAGGCCCATTGCCCTCAAGAAGAACGTCGAGAGAATGTTACGTGAATACTGCTCATACGACGACACTGACGGCACCAACGAGGACGCTCAGACAGTGAAGAGCCTTCTTGAATACATAATCCATTAATACTTTCTGAGGTGATAATCTTGAAATTTACAGGCAAAAGAGTTTTCGCGACACTTACACTTCTGCTCATGATGAGTACGAGTGCTTATTCCGCAGCAGCTCCAGGTGGCGGGGGTGCTCTGCCCGGACTCACTGTTCCCGGGGGAATGGGTGTGGACGCTCCGTCAGCTGCTCCCACAGTCCCGGGAGTCCCGACGATGCCCACAGTTCCCACGAGCCCGACGACACCAGTTACCCCCAACATCACGACACCTAACGCTCCGGGTATCGACTTCTCGGGAGTTGACGCAATCCAGAGGGACGCTAACAGCAACAACCCACAGACTATAGACCTTACGCGGGGAGATGCCATGCTCGACCAGCCCGGCAGCCAAGCACCGCAGGACGGAGCCGCACCAGCAGACGGCCAAGCTCAGGGGATGGCGTTTGACAGCATAGCTACTGAGGGTGAAATCAACAACTACTTTGACCAGATACTTTTCTCGCGCACCGCAGGAAGCCCTATGAGCAACCTTATACGCCGTCTTCCCAGATTCGGAATGTCATTCTTCCGCCGTCCCCCCTCGACTTATGCACCGCAGGACAACGTGCCGGTAACTCAGGACTACAGGATAGGCACAGGCGACGAAATCACGCTCACCCTTTGGGGAATCCCTGAGGAGGGCAACTTCAGGGTTATCGTGAACCGCGACGGTATGGCAACAATCCCGAGAATCGGTGCAGTGCGTCTGGCAGGCTACACCCTTCAGGAGGCCGAAAGAATAATTTCTGCGCGCCTCAACCAGTATTACACCGGCTACCAGATGAATTTATCGATGGGCCGTCTCCGCTCAATCCTGATTTACGTTACCGGCAATGCCCAGCGTCCGGGGGCCTACACTGTGTCGTCATTCGCGACTCTGGTCAACGCCCTTCTTGCATCAGGAGGCCCTAACGTCAATGGTTCACTGCGAAGAATCGAGCTCAAGCGCAACGGCAGGACTATTACCGTGTTCGACATGTACGCTATGTTACTGCGGGGCGACAAGAGCCAGGACGCACGCCTAGAGGCCGGAGACGTGATATACATTCCGCCTGTCGGTCCTCTCGTGGGAATAACCGGTGAAGTAAAGACCCCCGGAGTCTATGAGCTCAACGGAGCAACCCGAGTGAAGGACCTCCTGAACATCACGGGAAGCCTCAAGGCACAGACGTTCACTGGGCGGGTTCAGTTCTACCGCGTCTACAACCACGCATACGCCGGAGCCTTTGAGGGAAATCTCGACGAAATCGAGAACACCGAGCTCAACGACGGCGACGTTATCCGCATGTACCCTGTGTACAACTTTGCGGCCTCAGCAGTAATCACCGGCGAAGTCATGCGCGGGGGGCCATACGTCATAATTCCCGGCCACACAAAGATTTCTGACCTCGTGAACAGGGCGGGAGGCCTCACGGTTACGGCTTCGGACCAGGCGGAATTGACCCGAGTAACTCCCTCACTCGAAGGGCCTGTGAATGAACGCTTCAGGATTAACATAGTTCAGGCGATGCAGGGAGACCCGATGAATGACCTTACGCTTGAGAACGGCGACCAGATTACTGTGTTAGTGATTCCCGACTGGAAGGCACAAATCCGCGTGGGGATTTACGGAGAGGTAGCCCGCCCCGGGGTGTACTCAATGTTTGAGGGTGAGAAGCTCTCTGACCTAATCGAGAGGGCCGGGGGATTCACGTCAAAGGCCTTCCTTAGGGGAGCAATCTTCACGCGCAGGAGTGTAGCCGCCGAACAGAGACGCTCACTCAACCAGATGGCCGACAGAATGGAACGTGAATTGTTGGAGTCTATGCAGAACACCGCCAGCGCAGGTACATCCTCCAGCAACGCTTCTACCGCGTTCAATCAGGAATACCAGAGGCGCAGACAGCTCATCGACAACTTGAGGCACCTCGACATCATGGGGCGAGTTATCACCAGAGTTGACACGCCAGCCAGCCTCAAGGGTACACAGTATGACTACGAACTCCAGAACGGCGACGTGCTGAGAGTCCCGGAGACACCTTTGACCGTGAACGTTATGGGAGCTGTTTACACGTCATCATCGCAGGTCTACAGCCCAAGCATGACGATAAACGCCTACGTAAACGCCGCAGGAGGCCCCCTCAAGAGTGCGCATAAACGCATGATTTACCTGCTCAAGAGCGACGGCACAACGATACGCCTCACACGGAGCACAGCAATGCTCTCCAGCAAACAATGGACAGCTCCGCGCGGGTTCTCTGCGAAGGTTGAGCCGGGAGACACAATAGTAGTCCCAGTGAAGTACATGGACAGGCAATCTATGGACTCCTTCCGGGATGCTGTCGACACGATCTACAAAGTTGCTGTGGCTGCGGGAGTAATCATCAACGCCACGAGAAAATAGGAGGCCGCCATGAAGAAATTATTGCTGTCGGTGATTATTGCTCTGTGCTTTGCCCTGAGTGCCGGAGCTGCTGCAAAGTATGAGTACAAAGTCGTTCCGCTAGGGTCATTGACATCGTTGCAGAAGTCGAAGGAGGCCGCCAAGAAGACCGCACAGGTTGAGGCATTGTTGAACACTCACGGTGCGGAGGGCTGGGAAGTGAGCGAGATTTTTGCTGTTAGGACGACGTTTGACCCTAACGTGTTCTTCGTGATTATGAGGCGTGAGCTTGACGAATGAGGAAAATGCGCTAAAATAGTCATGTTTTACGGGACGTAGCGCAGTCTGGCTTAGCGCATCTGCATGGGGTGCAGGGGGTCGGAGGTTCGAATCCTCTCGTCCCGACCATAATTCAGACGACAAACAGTGAGGCTCTTGCGTGGAAAGCGTGAGGGTCTCATTTTTTGTGCTATAATCATGTAGCCCTGCCTCTGGTCAAGACGCACCCGACTGGAGGCCGTGAGTCCAAGGGGAGGAGGTGTAGAGAGTGCGTAAATATGAGATGTTAGTGATACTAGAGGCCGCGCCCGAAGCAGATCAGGCTGGGGAGACCGCACAGATTGAGGAATTAATCAAGAGGTTAGGCGGTACAGTATCCAAGACCGATGTATGGGGAAAACGTACCCTAGCATATCCCATCCGCAAGAAATCCGAAGGTTATTACGTATTGTTCAACTTTGAGCTTGAGCCTGCGCAGACGTTCGAGCTTAGGCGTGTACTTGGCCTGAGGGCGAACGTGTACCGTCAGTTAGTGTTAGTGGTTGACGATTAGGAGGAGCGCGAATGAGAGGATTTACACGTGCTGTTATTGCCGGAAATGTTACGAGAGACCCGGAAGTCAGGTACACCGTGAACAAAAAAGTATTTACACGGTTTGGAGTTGCTGTGAATACTACTTGGAAGAATGCTAACGGTGAGCTTCAGGAGAATACAGACTATATTAATATTGTAGTTTGGGGACCTCTTGCAGAGACTTGCGGCAAGTACCTGAAGAAGGGACGGCCTGTCCTGATAGAGGGGCGTATACGGACTGGTAGTTACGACGCTAAAGATGGTTCGGGAAAAAGAACGTCTACCGAGATATTTGCAGATAACGTAGTATTTCTCGGGTCAGGTCAGGGCGGGTCAGACTCCGGCGGAGGTTATTCGCGTTCATCGTCAGGGATGGATTCGCAGTCCTACGGAGCGCAGACCTCACGCGACGACGATTTCGGCATGAGCATAGGAGAGAGCGGCTTCGGCGGAGACACTTCGCAGGGGTTCGCGGACGACATGGGCGGGATGTCTGACAAGGACAGCAGTTCAGGTATACCGTTCTAGAGGAGAAAACCAGAGGAGGAAATATATAGACATGGAAGAGCGTGAAAACACTGCTCACGAGGGCAGGCCGGGTTCACCCGCACGCAATGGGGGAATGGGTCTGCGGAGGTCTTCATCGAGACGGAGGCCGAAATTCTGCTACTACTGCGTTGAGAAGCAGGAGCATGTAGACTACAAGGACGTAGAGAAGCTCAGGAAGTATATCAGTGAGCGCGGAAAGATTATCCCCAGACGTGTTACCGGGAACTGCGCAAAGCACCAGAGGCTTCTGACGGAGGCAATCAAGAGGGCCAGGTATATGGCGTTATTGCCCTATTCGCTGGACTAACTATGAGAAGAATAATTCCCTGCGTGATGATAACCCTTGCGTTGATTCTCGCAGGGAGTTTTTTGCCAGTTTTTGGGGTTGCTGGGCTTATGCTTTGTCCATTGCCGTTGAGCGTTCTCGGGTGTGCTGAGGGACATAAACGCATGGGAATAGCTGAGTTGTTGATTGAGGCTACACTATTCTTGGCCTTCTCCCCAACTATGGCAGTGTATTTCCTGATTGGGTGCGCACCGCTCGCTACGATGATATTCACGGTTTCGCGCGAAGACATCAAGGCCGCCAAGAACTATTCAGGAGCCGAGAGCCTGCTAATCTGTGCGGGCGCGTCGGTAGCCTTCAAGGTGATATTGCTGGTGCTGTTCTGGGTGTTCACTGGGAAGAATATACTTTTCCCGGACTTATCGCAGATGGATGCGGTATTCACTCAGCTTTACGGGGACAACCCGGAATTACGGCAGGCAGTGATGAGGGTGTTAGCGTTGTTCCCGAGACTTCTGCCGGCGGTGCTTGTGGTGTATTGCGGAGTTGAGGCGTATCTGAACTACTCGTTGTGTTCGCTCTTCGTCCGCAGGATTTTTCCCGGAAGCAAGACTTTTCCCCCAGAACTTCAGGAGTTCAAGATGTGGAGGTTCCCTGCGTCCCTGATGGTTGCGTCGGTAGTGTCGCTTGTGGTTGGGTACTTCATCGATACTGATACGTGGCTTGAGGGTGCGGTGTTCGTGATGAACTTGCAGATAGTCCTGAACGTGTTTATGTTCGTTGAAGGGTTGTCGGTAGCGTTCTGGATTCTGTCGGGATTCAGGTTCAGGAGGGCAGGGAAGGTTATAGTGTTCGTGATGGTGATGTTCCCGTTTTTCTGGCCGTGGCTTATCGTGATGGGGATGTGCGATATTGTCCTGAACTTGAGGGAGAGAATAAGTTTTGGGGCAAAGTGATTATGTCCCGCAAGCATAGTTAATTCATAATTCATCAGCTGGTGTAAAGCCGTAATCTGTTCCTGCAAATCAAGAACTTCTTCGGGGTCTGCCTTCCTGCCATAATGAGTCTTCAACTGCACTCGCAAATTCTTCCAGCAATACGGCTAATCGCTTTTCCGTCCTCACACGGCTCCATCCTCTGCGTAGGGTGAAGTTCTAGCTCCCGAATCGAATCCGCGCTTGGCCCTGCCGGTTACGTATCACGCAGAAGGTATATACTCCTCAGAATATCCTGACTCTTCCGGCCTTATGTATTGCTCATCACTCGTCTTCACGTTCTGGATTTGCCCCGCCAAACGTGTTGCACGCCGCCTACTACCACGATGACCCACGAAAATAGAAATCGTATGGTGAGAACTCTCACGGCTAGAGAGGCAGGCAGGAAGACATAATCTCACGAATTATTACGTGTGCAGCACTGAGAAGAATATTGCTGTAATGTCTTGGTAGGTGAGTCAGGTCATAAATTCGATGTTATTCTCTCTCTTTGGGAATCTCATTGAGGGAGAATTTTTGTGCCTGTCGATTCATGATTTTGGCCGGAAAACTTGAAAAATACAATAGATTTCCATACCACAAGATAAACAGGAGGATATGTATCTGTAATGGAGATCGAACTAATGGAGCTTGCCGGAACTTTTGCGGGCGGCTTTGTGCTCGGGGCAGCTGCGGACAGGGTGGCAGTAATCATGAACAGCAGGAAGCTCAAGAGAAGTGAAGAGACTCTCAGGCGCAATTTCGGAGAACCTTCCGTAGTAACTGCCTTCACGTTTGATGAGGCTGTTGACTGGATAACTCAGCACGACGACCTTATGCAGAACGGGTGCGAGGCCGCAATCTTCAAGGTGAACAATCAGACTCTTAAGGCCGTGTGGAGACTGCTGGGAAAATTATTGCTTGGTGCACTCGTCGCAGGAGCGGCTGTTTACGTAGTCAAGGGCATCATCGACAAGAACAAACTTAAGGAGGCAATGAGGGATAAAGAATTTCGCGGAGCATGGATTGACACCGTCGACAGAGTCGCCAAGAAAGTCAAGCTCAAGGACATTGGGGCAATGATGGAGAACTGCACCAACAAGAAGTCTTATGCCCTCATCTGTTCTCCAGAAGTTTCGGGCCGTGAAAATATACGCACACAGCTTCACGGCTCGCTCACGAAATATTACGGCCGTTTCCCCGCGTCAGATATAGAGTTCTTCACGAGTGCTGACGACAAAATCACCGTCTACGTCATGGAGAAATCCCCGAACCCCAAGCACGACTCACGAATCATCAACGCAATCACTGAACTTCTCGGCCAATCCGCAGACGTAAGGCTCAACTACCAGCAGATCAACCCTTCCTTTTTGAGCAGGTAATACTTCCCGAAGACACACGCACTAAGATTCTCGAGGCGGTTGTAGCTATTCAGGTTGAGGCTGACGTACGTTCCGGCACTGAGCAGGCGATTAACTCAATGAGGAGCCAGCTGTTAATCTGCCTCGAACAGTTCAGGGGAATCGTAATCTTCGCGACTAATCTCGTGGTGAACTATGACCGTGCATTTCTCTCACGCCTCATAAGCATAGAGTTCCGGGTCCCCGACGCAACAGCACGCCGGGCAATCTGGGAGAGGCATTTACGCGGTGAGGGCCTAAGAATTCCCCTCGCTGATGACGTGGACACTCAGGCACTCGCGGAAGCATACGAGTTTTGCGGCAGGGAGATAAAGAACGCCGTGAAGGATGCGTGTGTTACGGCCGCAATAAGGTGCAGTGAGTCCGTAACACAGAATGACCTGCTGAAGTCGTGCGTCAAGGTCAAGGAAGAACTGGAGAACCTCAGCAAGGCCGCCGACCACACACAGAGCACGCTGAAAGATTTATTGCAGAAGAAAGCGGACGAGCAAGCTAAATTGTGATTCTGTCTCCCGCCTTGACGGTGCCGCTTTTGACTACCGACGCAAAGATTCCTTCAGTGGGCATTACGCAAATTCCCGCCAGCCGACGAATCTCGCAGTCGTTGTGGCACTCCTTCCCGATCTGCGTAACCTCAAGCACAGCTTCACCTATCGTCAGTCTAGTACCCACAGGCAGAGTGTGAAGGGATATTCCCCGCGTCAAAATGTTCTCCGCGAAATCCCCCGCACTAACCTCGAACGGAACCCGCCCCCGAATCTTGTCGACGCTCTCAACCGCCAACAGACTCACCTGACGTTTTCCAGGCCCAGCGTGAGCATCACCCCTAAGGCCCAAACCTTCCGCGAGTTCCGCACAGTCAATAGGGTGCTTCCTAGTTCCTCTGCGCTCGGAAACATTCACCGACAAGACTTCCCCCGACCTTGCGCAATCTGCCGACCCCTCTGACATTAGCATTTCTACCCCGTGCTTAACGGCAGAGATTACCGCGCTGAGATTCTCCGTTGCTGCTTTGGGATTGCCGGGAAGGTTGATGATTAGTGAACGTCCCCTGATTCCCGCCTCCTCGCGTGAGAGACAGGCCCTCGGGGTTATCGTCATGCTGTAGGCCCTCATTGCCTCAGGAAGGCCCGGAGCACGACGCTCTATTACCGACAAAGTTGCTTCCGGCGTTACGTCTCTCGGAGAAAATCCAGTTCCCCCAGTCGTCAGCACTAAGGGAAGGCCCAACTCATCACAGCACCTCAGGAGTTCAGCCCGAATCCTCCCAGAGTCATCCGGCACTATCGACTTGTGAACGACCTCCCAGCCCTCACCCTCGAGCATTGCGCACAAAGCCGGCCCGCTCACGTCCTCACGCTCACCCCTGAATGCCTTATCGCTCACCGTAATTACTCCTGCCCTGAACATTTACTCACCCTCCCTCACAAAATCTCCGTGAATGCCGCCGGTCTTGGCCTCGAGCCGCAAATCACTAATCACAATGTCCCTCTGCACCGCCTTGCACATGTCGTAAACCGTCAGGGCAGCAACTCCCGCAGAAGTCAAGGCCTCCATCTCAACGCCCGTCCTGCCCTCGCAGCGGACTTCCGCAATGATGTCAACGCTGCAAGATTCCGGGTTCAGCGACAAATTCAGGTCAACTCCCTCAAGCTGCAACGTGTGGCACATGGGAATCAAGTCCGGCGTTCTCTTAGCGGCCATAATCCCCGCAACCTGAGCCACTGCCAGAACGTCGCCCTTCTTGAGGCCTCCCGACTCTATCAGCGAAAAAGTCTCACGGTTCACGAACACCCGAGCCGATGCCCGAGCTGTCCTGTGAGTTATGGATTTTCCGCCGACGTCAACCATTTTTGCGCGCCCGTCGGAATCGAAGTGCGTGAAGTCCTTCATGATTTATCCTCCTGTCTGTGTCATTGTCCGAATTTCCGAAGTCTCGAAAGTTTCCGGCCTGCTTTGGGGTTTGTGCCTGAGTGCCTCACTGACTGCCTCAAGGATTGATGATTCGTTCATGGCATTAATACGTGTCTCGCTTGATGTGTAGAGGCAGGGTTTGAGCTTTCCGTCTGAAGTGAGCCTGAGTCTGTTGCACGACGAACAGAATCGGCAGCTCACTGGGGAAATCAGGCCCAACCTGCCCTTTGCGCCGGGAAGGGTATAGATTTCCGCAGTGCCCTCGAAGCCTGAGTGTTTAGCTTGGGGAAAATACTTGAGGACTTCGGAGCACGGCATGAAGACTTTTCGTGAGAAGTCCGGGTTTGCCGGCATTGCCTCAATGAATCTCACGTCGACCGGCAAATCATGTGCCATCCCAACGAGTTCAGGAATCTCGCTGTCGTTTACGCCCCTCATGAGGACAGCATTAATCTTGATGTGCCCGAACCCCGCCGACAATGCCGAGTCTATTCCCCTCATGGCTTCAGCGTGAAGGTCTGTGCCGGTAATCACTCGGTACTTCTCGGGACTCAAAGTGTCAAGGCTGATGTTCACGCCCCTCACTCCTGACTTCTTGAGGCTGACGGCCAAATCTCCCAGAAGAGTCGCATTTGTGGTAATGCAGAGTTCCTTCACGAGCGCAGACAGAGCCGAGCATATCGGGACAATGTCGGGCCTGATGAGGGGTTCACCTCCAG
>JAFPZI010000115.1 GCA_017417365.1 Synergistaceae bacterium | reverse complement strand
TGCGGGTTGATTCCGTTCTCCTTGAGGTACATGAACAGGTCCTTGTGAAGTTCCGCACTGACCTGCAGCACGAACAAGTGCCATGCGTGCCCGTCAGTGTGAGGAGGAAGAATTACGCCCTCGAGACCCGCGAGCTGTTCAAGATAGAGGTTGGCCAAGTGCCTGCGCCTCTCCACGAAAGAGTCAAGCCTCTTCATCTGGCTCAGGCCAAGTGCGCAATGGACTTCTGAGAGCCGGTAATTGTAGCCTAAGTCCTGCATTTCGCTGTGCCACACTCCGTCGGGTACGTCAATGAACTCTGCCTCATCGCGGGTTGTTCCGTGATTGCGGAAGGTTCGTAGCCTGCGTGCGTATTCGTCGCTGTTGGTGAGGACCGCACCGCCTTCTGCCGTAGTGATGTGCTTGACTGGGTGAAAGCTGAGTGTGGTCATGTCCGCGTCATAGGGTGCAGAGCGTCCGAGTGAGTGGCTCGCGTCCTCGATGAATACGGCGTTGTTCTTGTCCGCGATTTCTCGGAAGGCTTGAGAGTCCAACGGGTAACCCGCAAAGCTCACGGGCACTATGGCTTTCACGTGTCCGGCGTGAGACTGTGCGAGTCGTTCGGCTTCCTTCGGGTCAAGGCACAAAGTGTTTGGGTCAATGTCCCCGAACAACGGAGTCGCTCCAACGTATAGCGCGCTGTTCGACGTTGCCACGAAGGTTAGAGCTGTGGTGATTGAGTAATCTCCCTGAGAGAGTCCGGCGGCGTACATTGCTCCGTGAAGTGCTGATGTCCCGCTCGAAAAAGTTACCGCGTGCTTGACTCCGGCATATGCGGCTAATTCTTCCTCGAACGCTTTGACTGTCGGACCCATCGTGAGCCAGTCGCCTTTGAGTACGTTTACTATTGCTGTGATGTCGTCGTCATTAATCCATTGACGGCCATATGATAAAGTTTTCATGTGATGATTATACCCCTTGTTAGTCTTTTACCTGCACTGCGAGTGTTCCCGCCCTGCCAGGAAGATACCCGGCCTCAACGCGGGAAGTGATTAGTGTGCTCTGAGCTAAGGCCTCCCTTAGAGTCAGGAACTCCACATTATTATCACGGCAAAGGTCAAGAAATTCGCTGAAGGTCCCTGCCATTCTTCCGCCCTCCATCTCAGTATGAATCGTGTGGACGTTCAAGCCCTCGTGCATTAACCCCCAGTAGTAAGCGTTGAGTTTTTCTGCGGGGACTAGGCCTAAAACTTCGTCCATAGTCGGCAGAGTTGATGGGACTTGAGGAGTCGTGAAAGTTTGGCCGTCAATCTCCGGGATGAATGGAGCGAACCCCCTAACGTCAGAGCAGTAATCGAAGGCTAATTCGTCCTGAACTCTGAGGCTCTCTGCGGTAACCTGCCAGCCCGGAGCCGCGCATGATTTGGGAGGATTGCCGGTGATTTGTGAGTAGAGGTCGATAGCTTTGCGGAACTCCTCACGGATCATTTCGCGGGTGAAGGAGGGTAATTTGTCCTGCCAATAAACGTGGTCCCAAGAGTGTAATCCGCAGTCGTGGCCCTCGTCGATTGCGCGTAAGAGTAGTGAGGGGTTTGCGGGGACAATCATCGGTGCTGGTAGGAGGGTGCCATAGAATAGAGTTTTGAGGCCGTAAGAAGTTGGGGCTTTGGTCCTGAGCATCTTTGTGATGAAGCCTTTGCGGAAAATTCTCCGTAATGCTTTGCCTGAGTTGTCGGGGCCCATTGAGAAGAATATAGAGGCCTTGACGTTGTGGGCCTTGAGGATTTCGAGCAGTCTCGGCAGTCCCTCAAGGTAGCCCTTCAGGGTGTCAATGTCTATCTTGATTGCCAGCTTCATGCTATCTCCCAGTCGAGAATCTCAATCATGCCGTCCTCAGTCCTCACGATTAATGCGGGGGTCTTCTCTGCCTCCTCCGGCGAACCCAGCAGCTTAGTCCTCCACACCATGACTTTATGTCCGTCCTTCTCACTGAACGCTCCGGGGAAGGGGTGAGTTACTGCCCTTACGAGGTTGTGAATCTCCCGCGCGCTCTTGGTCCAGTCGATTAGCCCATCAGCCGGTCTGCGCCTCCCGAACTTCGTAGCTTGGGACTCGTCCTGCGGTGTACCCTCAGCTTTGCCCGATAGTATTGCGTCCAGGCTCCCCTCAAGGACTCTCCCTGCTGCGGGAATAATCCGGCTGAACACGTCCTGTGCTGTGTCGTCCGGCCCGATTGGTACGGCCTCCTGAGCTACGATATTTCCGGCATCAGCCCGCGCGACCATGTGGTGTAGAGTTACTCCCGCCTGAGTCTCACCGTTGAGGACCGCCCAATTCACGCAGGCCCTCCCGCGATATTTCGGCAGCAGCGAACCGTGCATGTTGAACGCTCCCAAAGGCGCCACATCAAGAATCTTCATGTCAATCATTGACCTATAGTAGAACGAGAAGATTACGTCGGGACGAGCTGCCTCAACTGCGGACAATTCCGGCTCATCCGTCCGAACGTTCAGGCTGTGGGACTTGGCCAAGCTGTAGACAGACTCGAACCAGTGCTCTTCGTTCGGGTCATCCTCATGGGTGTAGACCAGAGACACATTCACACCATGCTTCAGCAGCACAGACAGACATTCAACGCCCACAGAACTATAGGCGAAAACTACGGCATTAGGCATTAACGATATTTCTCCCTTCATAGATTTTGCGGATAACGTAACGTGGCCTCTTCCTGACTTCCTGATAGATACGTCCGACATACTCACCAACAAGCCCAACGCAGAACACCGTGAACCCGGACAACACACAGTCAAGCCTAAGCATAATCACCCCAAGACCGAAGATTACCCCTCCCGACATGGTGATTAACTGGAGGGGAATATTAGTGAAGGCCGTCATAAGGTCAAAGTAGAGACGCAATAAATAGAACATGTTATATTTTGACGCGCCCTTCTCACGTTTGCTGTGGGCTACCTCGATTTCTATGGGACTGCCAGCGAATTTTTGTGCGAGCGCAGGAAGGAACGTAGACGCTTCACCGGCCTCGTTGATTATGTCCACGATTGCCCGGCTGTAACCACGAAGCATGCACCCATAATCCTTCAGGCTGAACCCCGTCAATCTGTTCATGAGCTTATTCACGATCCTTGAGGCGGTCCGGCGGAAAAATGTATCTCTGCGATTCTTGCGGATGGTGCCTACTGCGTCATGTCCTGCGTCGAGTTCGGCTGCAACTCTGGGAATCTCCTCAGGCGGATTCTGCAGGTCAGCGTCAAGTGTGATTACCGACTCCCCGCGCGAAGCCCGGAACCCCGCCATTATTGCCGTGTGCTGTCCGAAATTCGCGTTGAAGTCAATCACCCTCACAACTTCGGGACGAGCTTTGTACTCGTTCAGCAGGAGGGCAAGTGATGAATCTTTGCTGCCGTCGTTGACGAATATTACTTCATAGGGCCGGTGAAGACTGTCCATTACGGGGAATAATCTTGAGGAGAGAGCGCGGATATTCTGCTCTTCATTGTAGACGGGAATAACAATAGAGATCAATTTACGCACAACTTTCTAGATAATTTTGCGAATAGTATAACCTAAAGCGTGAACAGGTCAATTATCGCGGAATGTCCAGCAATAATCTGCGCGCCTCCCTGAACTCTTCGGGAACGTCAGACAGCTTCAGATTCTTCATCACCGCCTCAGTACCCGCCTCGCATGCATGACCGTAATACCAGCACTTATACTCTATCACTCTCAGGACTTCCTGAAGGTTTGCAAGCTCCCTCCTGAGAATTTCTCTCCTGTGCGTGAAAATTTCCAGCCTCTCCTGAAGGGCAGTATCTCCCTGTCCGGCCATGTCAATAAAGTTCTTGATGTCCTTGATGGATAATCCAGACCTCTTCAGGCACTCAATCAGCCTAAGATTCTTGTAGTCCTCGTCGGTGAAGATCCGTATATTGTTCTGGTCCCTCCTGAGATTAGGCAGCAATCCCTGTTTGTCGTAATATCTCAGGGTAGAAGCCGGAAGCCCGGTCATCTCAGACATATCTTTAATGGTATAAGGCATCGTGATTCCTCCAACATGTGTAATTATTGCTAATTGTACAGCATAAAGTATGCTCTGACGCTTGGATTCTGGTACAATGCTTTCACTATGAATAATTCGCGAAAATCCGGCCGTACTCATTTGGTCTCTCAGGTAGAAGACAGGCTCCTGAAGTACATTCAGGATTCCCCTGTCCTTGTGGGCGAAAAGATTCCGAATGAGTTCGAGCTGTCAGAACTCTTCAGCGCAGGACGCAGCACAATACGTGAGGCAGTAAAGAGTTTGGCTTCACGCGGTGTCCTCGAGGTCAGGCAGGGTGCAGGTACGTTTGTCCTGAGCCCGAGCACCGTTGAGGATGACCCATTGAGACTCGCGCGCTACAACGACAAGTTACAGCTTGCACTAGAACTCTTTGACGTAAGGCTGATGATAGAGCCGGGAATTGCTGAACTCGCCGCAATGAACGCAACCGATGACGACATAGCGGAAATCGTGAGGCTGTGCGATGAGGTCGAAGCGTTGTACTTGGCCGGATATGACCACGTCCGCAAAGATATAGAGTTCCACAAGAAGATAGCCCATTGCAGCAGAAACAGGGTCGTTGAAGAGTTAGTGCCGTTGATAGTCTCCGCAGTCTTCACCTTCGCGAATGTTACTCACAGATTACTTCTCCGCGAGACCATAGAGACCCACAGGGCAATCACCGACTCAATCATCAGGCATGACCACACGGGGGCCAAATGCGCAATGGAGATGCACCTAATATACAATCGTCAGATGATTATCAAGCTGATAGACCAGGAAAAGCCGTATTGACCTGATATTTACTTGCCGATATAATTTACGCTATCCACAAAACATAAGACGTTTCACAATTTATCATTAAGGAGGTTACGCTAATGGAAGGCGTAATGCTGGATTCTACTCGGCTTGTTGCCGGAGCGTTAATCGGTCTTGTAATTCTTCTGCTGCTAATCATCAAGTTCAAGGTTCACGCGATAATCTCAATCCTTGTCGGCGCAATATCTATAGGCCTGATTGCCGGAATGCCCCTGCCGTTGATCATTCAGTCGGTCAATGATGGTATGGGCGGGACGCTCAGGGGAATAGCGTTGCTTGTTGGGCTTGGGTCAATGTTCGGAGCGATTCTTGAGGCTTCTGGAGGAGCGCAGACGCTGGCAATCTCGATGGTCAAGAGGTTCGGCGACGAGAAGGCAGCTTGGGCACTCGGAATAACCGGCCTCGTTGTGGCGATACCCGTATTCTTCGACGCGGGGTTAATCATCCTTATTCCGTTAGCGTTCACTCTGGCCAAGAGGACCAACAGAAGCGCGTTGTTCTACACGATTCCTCTGCTTGCCGGACTCGCTGTGGGTCATGCGTTCATTCCGCCGACGCCGGGACCTGTGCTCGTTGCGAACATGGTCGGAGTTGACTTGGGATTGGTGATTCTTGTGGGAGTGTTCTGCGGGACTTTGGCAATGATTGTAGCCGGGCCGATTTGGGGTGCTTACTGCGGGAAGAAATACTTTGTGCCTGTACCTGACGCAATCATGAATCAGGAAGATTTTGACGAGTCCAAACTTCCGCCCTTCTCGACGATTGCGGGAATAATCTTGATACCGTTGCTGTTGATAATCTTCAAGTCCGTATTTGCTCTGATTCCCTCGATGGCTGGAGCTATGCCGGTGTTCAACTTCTTGGGTGAACCGTTTGTGGCACTGCTGATAGCTACGATTTTCGCGATGTACCGGCTCGGGATTAAGCACGGGTACACTATGGAGCAGCTGGAGAAGATCATGACGAAGTCCCTCGAGCCTACTGGGTTAATCCTTCTGGTAACGGCATGCGGCGGAGTTCTGCGCTATGTCCTGCAGTATTCGGGAATCGGCAACTTAATCGGTAATGCTGTGTCGTCAATCAACATGCCCATAGTAGTTGTGGCGTTCATAGTTGCGACTCTGGTGAGGATCTGCGTTGGTAGTGCTACCGTAGCTATGACTATGGCGGCGGGAATCGTTGCAGCAATGCCGGAAGTTCAGAGCCTTACCCCGCTGTACAAGGCGTGCGTTGTTGCGGCAGTGGCCGGGGGGTCTACGGTGTGTTCACACTTCAACGACTCGGGGTTCTGGTTAGTGAAGTCCCTAGTGGGCATGGACGAGAAGACTACCCTCAAGACCTGGACAATAATGGAAACTCTTGTGGGTGTGTCAGGATTTGTTGTGGCACTGATAATTTCTCTGTGTTTCTAGCAGATTAACCGTTAGAATAAGGGAGGAGGTGTAATCATGGGATTATTAGAGCAGATAGAGGTAATCTTCAAGTTAGTAGTGCAGTATGGGATATTGCTGATGGAGTGCGTAGGGGTCGTAATCCTCCTCGTAACGACGGCAAAAAGTATCTGGGGCTGCCTTCACCGGGACCCTCACGTGAGATTGACGCTCGCACAGGGAATAGCTTTGGCCCTCGAGTTCAAGCTGGGCGGAGAGGTCTTGAGGACGGTAATTGTCCGTGAACCCGATGAACTTGTGATACTCGGAGCAATAATAGTATTACGTGGTGCACTAACCTTCCTTATTCACTGGGAGATAAAGAACGAAGAAGCAAGCCTTAAGTGAGGGAGGCCAAGTAACAGTTAGCAAATGTTATGAGGTCTCAACATTAATCATGAAAGGAGGCAGCCGTTCACAGAAGATTGTTAGTGTGGTGTTCATGTCCCTATCTTCTGAAGCAAGCACCAACAGAGAACATAGCCTTCTGTAACGGTAACAGCTTATGGAATTAACGAGCCAGAAATTAAGGAAGATTGCGCCGGAACTTGACCCGCTGAGAATCGGTACGGGCTGGAAACCTGAGGACCTCGACAAGGTACAAATCATCATCGAGAGCACCGCAGGAGACAGCCACCCGGGAAGCGGGCACTTGTTCAAGCTCGTCGAGGCAGTGCGCAAGGGAGTAGCTGATGCAGGAGGTTACGGAGCAAGATACTTCTGCACGGACATTTGCGACGGAGAGAGTCAGGGCCACGACGGGATAAACTTTTCACTTGCGAGCCGCGAAATGATCGCCAACATGATAGAGATCCACGCCAACGCAACACCCTTTGACGGGGGAGTGTTCATCTCCTCGTGTGATAAAGGCATGCCCGGCAACCTCATAGGCATGGCGCGTGTGAACATCCCCTCAATCATGGTAACCGGCGGAACGATGAGCGCAGGACCTGAACTCCTCACGCTTGAACAGTTGGGAATGTATTCGGCCAAGTTCGAGCGCGGAGAGATTGACGCGGAAAAACTCATCTGGGCAAAGAATAATGCATGCCCCTCGTGCGGAGCGTGTTCGTTCATCGGGACGGCCTCAACGCTGCAGATTATGGCCGAAGCCTTAGGCCTGAGCCTCCCGGGAAGTGCGTTGCTCCCAGCCACAAGCCCTGACCTCACCGAATACGCCTACAACGCCGGAAAACGTATAGTCGAGCTGGCCAGAGAGGGCGTGAAACCGTCGGACATAGTTACTATGGACAGCCTAGAGAATGCTATAATGGTCCACGCAGCTATTTCGGGCAGCACCAACTGCCTTCTTCACCTTCCGGCAATTGCTCACGAATACGGCCTAACGATTACGGGCGACACTTTCGACAGGCTCCACAGGGGAGCGCACTACCTGCTTGATTTGCGTCCTGCAGGGAAGTGGCCGGCGGAGTTCTTCTACTACGCTGGAGGAGTCCCGGCAATCATGGAGGAGATTCGCGGAGTCCTTCACCTTGACGCTAAGACAATCACGGGCAAGACGCTCGGTGAGAATCTTGACGAACTCAAGGCGAACGGGTTCTACGAGAGGTGTCAGAAGTGGCTTGACGAGGCCAACAAGAAATACGGAATCTCAATCACTAAGGAGGACATCATACGTCCTTACGATAAGGCAATCGGCACCGAAGGCAGTATAGCAGTCCTCAAGGGCAACCTTGCGCCAGAGGGAGCGGTGATTAAGCACACAGCCTGCCCGCCCGAAATGTACAAGGCCGTACTGAACGCCAGACCTTTCGACAGTGAGGAAGAGTGCCTAGACGCGGTTTTACACCACAAGGTCCAGAAGGGGGACGCGGTGTTTATCCGTTACGAAGGGCCGAAGGGTTCAGGGATGCCGGAAATGTTCTACACTTCCGAAGCGATAAGTTCCGACGCAGAACTAGGCCGGGCAATCGCGCTCATAACTGACGGCAGGTTCTCGGGAGCGTCAACTGGGCCGGTAATCGGACACTGCAGCCCCGAAGCTATGGCGGGAGGACCGATAGCACTCGTTGAGGAGGGGGACGTGATAGAGCTCGACGTGTTTGCACGGAAGCTGAACATCATCGGCGTTAAGGGAGAGAGAAAAACTCCTGAGGAGATCGACAAGATTCTAGACGACCGCCGCAAGAACTGGAGGCCAAGACCCAAGAAGTACAAGAAGGGAGTATTGCGCCTGTTCAGTGAGTTAGCGGCCAGCCCCATGAAGGGTGCATATCTGGACTACGAATAATATTAAGTACCATCAACAAGCCTCTGCCCCTCTGTTGTGAAATTCATGGCGGAGGGGTATTTGATTCCGTAATAGGTGAGATAATATATACACGTTAAGGAGGATGACAAATGATATTTGAGCAGTTCTCGAAAATAGGAATAATACCCGTCGTGGTACTCGATGACCCGAAAGACGCTGCCCCGTTGGCAAAAGCTCTGTGTGAAAACGGCCTGCCCTGCGCAGAAGTAACCTTCAGGACGGCCGCCGCGGAGGAATCAATCCGAGTGATGTCGCGTGAATTTCCTGATATGCTCGTTGGAGCTGGTACGGTCCTAACAACTGAACAGGTTGACCGCGCAGTCAATGCCGGAGCGAAATTCATAGTGAGTCCGGGGCTGAACCCGAAGGTTGTGCAGTACTGCATAGACAAGAGCATTCCCGTAACTCCCGGCACTCAGACCCCGAGCGAGATGGAGCAGGCTTTAGAGCTTGGCCTGAAGGTCGTAAAGTTCTTCCCTGCCGAACCCGCTGGAGGCCTGAACATGATTAAGGCAGTTGCAGCACCCTACACCGAGCTAAAGTTCATGCCCACAGGAGGAATCAACGCCAAGAATGTCCGGGACTACTTAGCCTACAGCAAGATTATCGCCTGCGGAGGAAGCTGGATGGTCAAGAAAGACCTAATCGCTGCGGGAAAATGGGACGAATTAGCCGCGCTGGTGAAAGAGGCTGCGGGAATCGTCAAAGAAGTTAGGGGGTAATGTTTATGGAGCTGAATTTGAGACCAAAGAGTGAGTGCAGGTTTGACGCTGTGAGTCTTGGTGAAGTTATGCTCAGGCTTGACCCGGGCGAGGGCAGGATTCGCACAGCGCGTTCATTCCGGGCATGGGAGGGCGGCGGAGAGTACAACGTTATTCGCGGGCTCCACAAGTGCTTCGGGATGGATACTGCGGTGATAACAGCGTTTGCAGATAACGAGGTCGGCAAGCTCATGAAGGACTTCATAGAGCAGGGCGGAGTCAACACGAGCCTAATCTACTGGAAAAAGACCGACGGTATAGGCCGTATCTGCCGTAACGGAATCAACTTCACTGAACGTGGCTTCGGGATTCGCGGAGCTGTTGGGTGTTCAGACAGGGCTAACACGGCAATATCTCAGGCGACCCCCGAAGATTTCGACTTTGAGCACATTTTCGGTGAACTCGGTGTAAGGTGGCTTCACACTGGAGGAATCTACGCGGCCCTTTCGGAACAGGCATGCGAGACCGTAATAGCAGCGTGCAAGGCGGCAAAGAAATACGGGACTCTAGTGTCCTATGACCTGAATTACCGTCCGTCAATGTGGAGCGCAATTGGGGGTCAGGCGAAAGCTCAGGAGGTCAACAAGGAAGTTGCGCGCTACGTTGATGTCATGATAGGCAACGAGGAAGATTTCACGGCGTGCTTGGGGTTCAAGATTGAGGGCAACGACGAGAACCTAAAGGAGCTTAATCTGGACGGCTACAGGAAGATGATTGCAGAGGCGGCCAAGACTTACCCGAACTTCAAGGCAGTAGCGACGACGTTGCGCACGGTGAGAACAGCAACAGTGAACGACTGGAAGGCGATATGCTGGGCTGACGGAGAAATCTACATGTCCCGGGCATATGATGGGCTCGAGATTATGGACAGAGTAGGAGGCGGGGACTCTTTTGCGTCTGGTCTGGTCTATGGCCTCATGACGACTGGGGACCCTGAGAGGGCCGTGAATTACGGAGCGGCTCACGGTGCGCTTGCGATGACGACCCCCGGAGATACGTCGATGGCGAGCGTGAAGGAAGTAGAAGCCATAATGGGCGGAGCAGGAGCGAGAGTCAAGAGATAATGAGCAAAACTATCCTCGAAAACATCACGGAAGCATTGGAGAGCAAAAACGGTGAAGACATTCTGACGCTGGACCTTAAGGGGCGCGGGAGTCTGGCGGATTCGTTCGTGCTTGTTACGGGAAATTCCGAGACCCACATGAGGACCTTAACAGAAGCGGCTGAAGAAGTCATGATTCGAGAGGGCCGGAAGTGCAAGGTTGAGGGCGGAGAGAGTTCGAATTGGAGACTGCTTGACGGCGGGGACGTGGTAGTTCACGTGTTCAGCCACAAGGGCAGGGAGTTTTACCGGCTTGAACGTCTCTGGGAAGAGTAATAAATATCCCCTCTTGAGGAGTCAGGAGGGGAATTTTTGTGTGCTAGGGCCTGAGTTTTTCGCGCAACACCTCAAGGTCTCTGACGCTCACACCGATTCCCCGAAAATACCTCCCTGCATCACCCTCACTCCGAAGGCACGCACGAGAAATATCTTCAAGGCCTCAGCTTTTCGCGCAACACCTCAAGGTCTCTGACGCTCACACCAATTCCCCGAAAATACCTCTCCGCACTATCCGCAAGATTAATCCTCACCATGTCCTCAACCCTCACACCGAACGCCCTCGCCAAGAACACAGTAATTTCGTTCTTCACGACAAAGTCATATTCCTCACTGCCCGGCTCAATCCCGAAATAGTTCCCGAACGACACGAGATAATCCCTCACGACTTCCCGCCACTTTGCACCCATAAGGCACTCAACCAGCGCACACACAAACCCCGCCCTGTCCTTCCCGAGCGAACAATGGACCAAATACGGCGGCTCACTCTTGGCCATCAGGCTTATTCCCCTAGCGAGCCTCTCACGGAAAGTCTTGCTCTGGTACTTCATGCCGAGATTGAGCGTGATTATTCTCTGGGTGCTGTAGTAGCTTCCCGGAAATCCTTCGTGCTCCCTCACCGAAGACTCAGAGTCCGCGAGGTTGATGAACGTCTTCACCCCCGCCTCACGTGCGGCCCTGTCAGCGATAAAGTTACGCCCTCCCCAAGTGCTCACGGGAGAAGACGAACGGTAGAGTTTTCCCGCACCGATTCCCGTCGTCCTGACCATTCGGAAATTCGCGAACTGTTCATCAGTAAGTGAAGGGTAATCCGTCCTGTTTCTGCCCAGACGAGCCGACAAGCCCCTATAGAAAGCCTTACCGTAAGACGACGGCTCCGCAGTGAAGGGAACAGCCAGACTTACGGCAAGAACTATTAGTGCTGTGAAAAGTTTACTTGCAGATTTCATCAATCCACGAGAATAACTCGTCGAGGTCGTAATCTCCTCCGTGCCTCTCGTCCCAAGCCGCCGCAAAGTCAACACTGCACCCAGCATTCTCCAGCTTCAGAGCGAGAATCGCCGGTATCGCCAGAGCCGTATCCGTGTCCTTAGTGCCGTGCCTGATTCTCCAGTGCTTTGCAGTGCTCACACCGTCAACGCCGATGTAGTTCATTGGGTTCATGGCCTTGATGATTGCAGAGTTCGCCATTGTCCCATTTGCTGTGGTATTGGTGTAGCCGTAAGTCGTGAAGTGCTTGTCGCCGAACTCGTTATTCTCCGCAGAACTCAGGTCAAGCCTGTCGAACGCTGGAATCTGGCTCTTGTCCCTCGTCGAACCGTAAGAGGACAAATCCACAGCCGTAACCGTGTTGCCCGAGAGCGTCAGCCACGCAGCACTAACGCTTGTCCCCGAAGCTATAGCCGTCTCAGCACTGGCCTTCAGGACATCCTCAATGTAGGTGCTGAAGGAGCCTGTACCGTCTGAGTTCAGGGTGAGGCCGCTGCCGTTGTAGCTCAGAGCAAGCGAATTAACGTAGGTGATGAATAACGACTTAAGAGCGTCAGAAGCGGTTGTGCCCGTGCCTAACAGCCATTCATAAGCCCCGTCTGCGTTGTCAAGGTTGGTGATTGGGCAGTAGCACATTGACGCAAAAATATCGTCCGAAGCGTTCGCAGCACCAAGCTCGTTAAGCCATTCATCGTAATCGCTTGAGTTGCCTGTGGCTCCGAGAAGTGCCGAAATCGCTCCACCTGCGCTCGTCCCGCTGGAGATTATTCGGTCTGTGTTGCCTGCGGGAAGCCCAGCGGCCTTGAGGTAACGTACAGCTGCCTTGTAGTCGACAATGCACGCCGGAGCTGTTCCGTAATCCGTATCACGTCCCCTGAGTGCGGGTGAGGCCACGACCAGTCCGCGGCTTAGTGCGATACCTGCGGCGTTTGACGAACTCGGGGAAATCATTCCGCCCTTCATGTAGCCTCCGACGTTGTTCGGCATGAAGATTGGTGCGGTGCTCGCGGTGTAGCCGTTGATTGTCCCGCCGGAGAAGTACGCTTCGGGAATATAGATGCTCATGCGCTGGTAGGTCTCGTTGACTGGGTTAGACACATAAACGAGGTTAGTATATGCCCTGTAAGTTACGTCGTTGACCGTTGCCGTTGTGTAAGTGGCAGTGCTGAAGTTCATTGACGTATCATTGCTGCCGGTGTCCTCTGAGCCTGAGTCTCCGCCGGGGCCTTCACCGTCAGGAGGAGTCCCTCCGGGTCCGTTGTCGCCGGAAGTCGTGCCGTCTGGGGGAGTACCTCCGGGTCCGTTGTCGCCGGAAGTCGTGCCGCCGTCAGGAGGAGTCCCTCCGCCCGAATCACCGCCGCCTGAAGAAATCTCGATTGCCGTACCAGTTGACGCACTGCCCGAAGTGTACGCAGTCCCGTTGACGTAAAGAGTGTGGCCGTTGAGGTTGATGCTGTCCTCACCGCAAGTTAATGACGTGATGTGTGAGTCGCCCGTCAGAATCCACGTTGAGTCCCGTACTTCCACGTAAATTTGTCCGTCAGAGTCCGCAGAGTTGACCGCTCCAGTGAACACCGAGTCGCCGGAAACATACATATTCAGCACCGACGAGCCGTCGACTACCACGCTGCCTGCCAGTGTCTGATTGACCGCATAGAGGTTGACTTTTCCGCCGTTGCTCCCTGACGTTCCCCAAGCCGCCGACTCCGCACGGAGCAGCACGCCTTCTGAGTCGTTGTTGGTGATGTCGGTATCGTTGAGGGTAATATCTGCAGCCGTGTTGGTTACGAAGAACACCGCACCGTGAGCGTTGGTGATGGTGCTACCTTTGGCGGTGAATGAGCCTTTGCCCTCGCTCGCGTCCCCTGAGCCCGACTGGTAGATCATGACTCCCTGATAGCTTGAGTCTTGGCCGTTGAACTTGTTGTGATTGGCCGTGAGGTCTGAGCTGTTGAGCGTAACGGAATTGCTCCCCTCAATCACGACTCCCTGCGCGGTCTTGGACTCGAGGCGAGCACCCGAGACGGTAATATCTGCCGTCGAGTAGATTGCTGGCGACCCTTGCCCGGTCGTAGTGTAGCTGCCTCCGTTGACGGTTACAGTCCCGCCCCCCCTGTCTGACCTGATTGCTGCAGATGACCCTCCAGCCGTCTCAATCGTTAAGTTGCTGGCGTTCATCGCTGCACCTCCTGTGGTCATTATGCCGCCGGAGTTGTTGGAGCTGGTGATGATGACCGAGTCCCGGACGTTGAGCGTTGTGCCCGAGCCGTAGGAGAAAACACCGTTAGCGTAAGCACCGTCCGTAACGACGAGGGAGTCAGTGAGTGTGAGAGTAGCTCCGTTTGTTGCGAGGACAGCAGCGTTTGTGCCGTAGAAGTCTGCGTCCTCACCGCTGGAGTCGCCGGTCTTGGTGATGCCCAAGTTCGAGCGCGTCAGGGTTGTGCCGTCCGCCTCGAGAGCGTGGGTGCCGCCGGTTGTCGCTGTGAGGGTCTCGTTGATGGTGATGTCCGCTGAAGTGAGATAGGTTGAGGTTTCGTCGTCAGTGTAGTAGGTGAAGTTGTCGCTTGAGGAGCCTCCGCACCCTGCCGAAGTGAACAGAACGACAAGAACAAGGACTCCTAATACCTGCTTAGGATGCAAAATGGTAACCTCCTTAAAGTGTTTTGCTTATCTTATCACACTTAGGAGCTGTTCTATTGCATTCTGCATTTCACTTACTGAATGAGTTCTTGACCTTGCGCAGTCTTGGGCTTGTTTGTCGCAGATTAGGCACTTCCTGAATCTTGGTCTGGAAAGTTTGAGGCCCCCTGAGTCGATAACGTCAATATCGTACAGCCTCCCTACAGGTGAAGAGTCCTCAATCTTTACGGCCAAGTCCTTGAGGGTTTGAGCGTCGATGTTCCCGACTGAGAGTAATAATTCGTCTCCAGTGTCCTCGTGGATTTCTGAGGCCGCGAGAATTTGTGCGTTGAGTTGGCGGAGTCCCTCGAGGAGCAAAATTTCTCCGATGTCGAAGGCTTTGCGGATTAGGGGATTAGTCTTGATTGGGCCTGGTATGTTCATGCTGAACGACACCAACGGACAGCTATGGGCGCGCAGAAAATCGCCCTGAGTTCGTGAGCGTGCTTCTCTGCGTGCCAGCATTTGTGCAAGATTTACTTCTCGGCCGGTCATAGCTATTGCAGTATCATTGCGTCATACAGTGCCTTCACTGACACCTCGAAGTCCTCATCATATACCCCGATAAGAATGTTCAAGTCGTCGGCTCCCTGCTCGATCATCCTGACCTTAACATCAGCGTTGGCTAGGGCATTGAAGATTTTCGCAAAGATACCCTTCACCGTGCCCATTCCCTGACCAATTACGGCAATTATCGATAAATCCTTCTCAACTTCCACAGATTCAGGGTTCACAGCATCCTTCAGGGCATTAAGAATTTCCGCGCGCTTCAAGTCAAACATTGGGTTCTTCACGACTATCATGAACTGGTAGATACCTGACAGATAGTGTTCACAGGAGATATTTCTGTCGGAGAATATCCCGAAGACCTTACGCCCAATACCCACAGCCTTATTCAGGCCGAACTTGTGAATGTGAATTAGCTTGTAGTTCCTCCGTCCGGCTATGCACGCGGTTACGTTACGGCGGAGGTTCTCCGGCAGTTGGTCGGTAATCAGAGTCCCGGCATCGTGTGTGTGGTGAATGTTGCGGATTGACAGGGAGATTCCAGAGTTCTGCATCAGGTAAATCACGTCCTCATAGACTATGTTAATGCCCATGTAGGTTAATTCCTTCAGCTCAGCGTACGTGATGTTCCTGATAATCGCGGGGTTCTTGACTATTGCAGGGTCAGCACTGAACACTTCCGTAGCTTCCGCCCACTTCTCGTACAAACCCGCACCCATCGCACGCGCTATCAACGCCCCAGTAGCGTCCCCTCCTCCGCGCTCAAATGTCTTGATGTTCGTCCCGGACACCGCCCCGTAGAACCCGGGAACCACTGCGTATTCCGTCCGGCTCAGAAAGTTCTTTATGGCCTCTAGGCTCTTCTCGACGTTGAGGGTCCCATCTCGGTTGAACACTACGATATTTGCCGCGTCCACAAACTCCCAGCCGAGATATTCCGCCATTATCCGCCCCATAATGTATTCTCCGCGGCTCACTATGTAGTCATTCGTCCGGCCAAGAAATAAATTCTTCTTGAGGTCGTTTATCTCCGCGTGCATGTCGAAATTCACACCAAGAGCGTTAATGATTTCACCGAAGCGGTCCTCTATCTTCTCGAGAATCTCCGTGAAATTCTCCCTGTTCGCGTACCGTGAGTGGCAGATATACAGCATGTCGGTAATTCGGATTTCCTCGCTCGAACGGATTCCAGGCGAGGACACAACTATATAGCGTCGGTTGGGGTTGGACTGTATTATATCGGCGGTATGTCTCACAGATTCCGCATCGGCAAGAGCTATACCCCCGAACTTGGAGACAATCAAGCTGCTCATGATTTCTTCACTTCCCTGAAGTTATGCATTGTTTACCATAGCATTATACAGGGCATTCACGGCATTTTCATAATCGGAATCGTCAACTCCGACAATAATATTCATCTCGTCCGAACCCTGATCTATCATCCTGATATTGATTCCGGCTCCGGCTAAGGCTGTGAAAATCTTTGCGGCCACTCCTTTAACGCTCACCATTCCCTGACCAACAACGGCTATTGCTGATAAATTCTTCTCTATCGTTATGAAGTCGGGGGCTAGGACGCTCTTAATCTCCCTCAAAATCTCGTCCCGTCTGCTGTCGAATGCTGAACCGTTCACAACAACAGAAATCGTGTCTATTCCCGTCGGACAGTGCTCGAACGGAATACCCTTTTGAGCGAAAATCTGCAGCAGCTTAGCACCGAATCCCGTCTCACCGTTCATCATGGACTTCTCCACGCGCACAGAACAGAACCCTTTGCGCCCAGCGATTCCCGTAACTGCACCGCGCTTCACTCCCTCTGGAACTGACGCAGAAATCATGGTCCCCGAGTCCTCCGGGCTGTTGGTGTTGCGTATGTTGATGGGGATTCCCGCCTGCCTCACGGGGAAAACTGCGTCCTCGTGCAACACGCTGGCTCCCATGTAGGACAGTTCCCGTAACTCCGTGTAAGTGATGTGCTCGATTACTCGGGGGTTCTTGACGACTCTCGGGTCAGCTGAGAGCATCCCGCTAACGTCAGTCCAGTTCTCATACAGGTCAGCACCAACCGCACGGGCAACGATTGACCCCGTAACGTCGGAGCCTCCGCGTGAGAAAGTCTTTATCCGTCCGTCAGGCAGTGAACCATAGAATCCCGGGACCACCGCGCGGTCTAAACCCTTGAGAATCCCGCCCAAAGTGTCAAAAGTTTTTGCCTCGTCGAGAGTCCCGGACTCAGTGAAGAATATTCCCTCCGCAGCGTCCACGAACTGCCAGCCCAAATACGCCGCGATAATCTTAGAGTTTATGTATTCCCCCCGGCTCGCTGGGTAATCCGCTGTCGTACCTGCCTTGAGCCTGTCGGAAATCTCACGAATCTCCGCGTCAATGTCGAAGTCCGCACCGAGTTCACCGGCAATTTTCGCGTAACGTTCCGCAATCTGGTTAAGGGTCCCGGAAAAATCCTCACCGTTCACGCTCTGGGCATGGGCCTTGTAGAGCATGTCCGTAATCTTGATGTCCGTGCTTGTCCTCTTGCCGGGAGCTGAGGCTACGACATACTTTCTTGCGCTGTCTGCGGTGATTATCGCGCAGGCCTTCTTGATCTGTGATGAGGACGCTAACGAGGTCCCCCCGAATTTTGCGACTACTATATTACGATTCAAGTTCTATCAGTCCTGTATTGTAGAGTTGTACTGCATTGCTATGGCCGAATGTACTGCACCCGCCGTGATGTATGCTTCGGGCACGGGCAGGAATTTATCGCTGTGGAGGGGGTAACTGCTGCCCGCCCCGACGTGGTAGAAACAGCCTGTCTTGGCCATGATGAAATAGCCGAAATCCTCGCTGATGAATAACGGCTCCTCTATGACTTTCACGCGCTCGTCCCCGAGAGTCTGTCTGGCTGTACGTTCAAGCATTGAGGTCAGAGAGTCATTGTTGTTGACGATTCCCGGACACGAGTCGGTGATTACGCACTCACACTTTGCGCCGAACTTGGCCGCTGTCTCAACACACCTAGCCTCAAGCTCACTGCACATTCTGGAGCGTTCGGACATGCCGTAAGTACGGATTATTCCAGTGAGTTCGCAATTGCCGGCAAGAATGTTGTTGGCGGTCCCTGCGTGAATTGTCCCGGCACTAACGACACCTCCGGGAATCGCGAGAATCTTTGGGACAATGTGCGCAGCTGCCTCGATGGAGTCTATTCCCTTGTCGCGCTGGGCACCGTGAGAGGATTTGCCGATGACGTTCACCCGCCAAGTTGCCGAAGCCGCGTAGAATGGTCCGTACTTCACGCCGACCGTCCCCGCAGGTAACGCAGGGTCAACGTGCACACCGAACACCGCGTCAACCCCCTCGAGTGCTCCAGCGTCAATCATTCGCTTAGCTCCCCCGTCGCCCTCCTCGTTCGGCTGGAACAGGAACGTTACGTTCCCGCACAAGTCCTCACGGTGAGCGTTGAGAATCATTGCTGCACCGAGCGCGCTGGTCATGTGTACGTCGTGTCCGCAGGCGTGCATGACCCCGGGATTCTGTGAGGCGAAACCGCACCCTGTGGCCTCAGTTACCGGCAGAGCGTCAATGTCCGATCGTATTGCGCAGTGCCTTCCGGGTTTTGTGCCGTCAATGCGCGCGATTATCCCGGTGTCGAGGACTCTTCTGTGAGGGACTCCGAGAGAAAATAGAACATGTTCTATTAATTCAGCCGTCTTGTACTCGTGGTCGCCGATTTCGGGATTCCTGTGAAGGGCCTCGCGGATTTCCGTAAGTCTTGGCCTGAGGCTCTCGGCTTCCCTCAGAAAATCTATGCTCATATCTTCCTCAGTGATTGCTGTAACGCCGTCTTCAGAGAAGTATTCTCATCCTTGTCCTTGATGACGCGGGCGGGGCAGCCTGCAACGACTTTACCGGCTTCAACGTCCTCAATTACGACCGCTCCGGCAGCGACTACGGCACCTTCCCCGACGTGAACTCCCTCGATGATTACGGCGTTGGCTCCTACTAGAACGTTGTCGTCAATGATTACGGGTTTTGCGCTGGCTGGCTCAATGACTCCGGCCAAGACCGCTCCGGCTCCTATGTGGCAGTTCTTCCCGACAGTTGCCCGGCCTCCCAAAACCGCTCCCATGTCTATCATTGTGCCCTCACCGACAACTGCACCGATGTTGATTATCGCTCCCATCATGATTACAGCGTTTGGGCCGATTGAGACATTATCGCGGATTATCGCTCCGGGTTCGATTCGGGCGGGAATGTCCTTGAGGTCGAGGAGGGGAATTGCGCTGTTACGGGCCTGATTCTCTATGATGATGTCGGCTATCTTGTCGGAGTTCATCCTGAGCACCGGCTGAAGTTCCGACCAATCCCCGAAAATTACCCTGTCCGACGCTCCGAAAACCCGGGCGTTTGTGTGAGAAAAGTCTATCGGCTCACGTTCCTTGATGAATATCTTGACGGGAGTCGTCTTCTTTGCGTTGGCTATGAAGCTGATTATGTCCTGAGCGTCCATGTTTATGCCTCCTTGAGGAAATCGCGCATTCCGTAGAGTCCGGGCTTTTGATTCACAAGCCACTTTGCTGCTGAGAGTGCACCGCGCGCGAATAATGCCCTGTCCTTAGCGTCATGACGTATTGTGATGGTCTCGAGGCCGTTCGAGAAAATTACCTCGTGAGTCCCGACTTCGGTCCCGTAACGCAGTGAGTGAATCCCGATCTCTGACGGTGAACGCTTCCCGTTTTCGTGGCGGCCTATGTTGAACGTTGCGCCCTCCCGAGCTTCCTGAATGCGTTTTGCGAGCATGAGTGCCGTACCGCTGGGAACGTCTAGCTTCTGGTTGTGGTGGGCCTCTATCATCTCAATATCGCACTCACCGAACACCTTCGCGACTCTTTCGGCCAAGTCTGCCACTAACGCAACGCCTATTGACATGTTCGGGGACTGGAACACTGCAATCTTCTCGGAGGCCTTGTGAATCTCCGCCAATTCCTCGTCAGTCTGGCCGGTTGTGGCGATAAGGACGGGAAGATTACGCTTGAGGCAATAGGACAGAACGCCGTGAATCGCTGTGTGGTTGGTGAAGTCTATCACGCAGTCGGCCGGTCCTGTGAACTCATCGAGCGAGGTGAACATACCTTCTGCGGGCTTAACGTCGACTAGGGCCGCAATATTCTCACTGCCTGCCATTTTCGTGAGGATGTGGCCCATTTTGCCATTAGCACCGTTGATGATTAACTTCATGCTAGATTAGCCCCTCCTTGTGCATTAAGGACTTGAGGTGCTGCCAGTGAGAGTCCTCCATAGGGGTTAATGGTAGGCGCAGATAGTTTTCACACCAGCCCATAGCTGCCATAGCTGCCTTGACGGGAATCGGGTTGACCTCGCTGAAGAGTGCATTAATGAGAGGAAGATACTTGCACTGCAACGAGGCGGCTCCCTTTACGTCTCCGGCAAAAAACTTCTCACAGATTGCCATAGTCTGTTTTGGCGCGACGTTTGACAGCACGGAAATTACTCCCTTACCGCCCATCGAGAGAATAGGGACTATCTGGTCGTCGTTGCCGGAATAAATGTCGAGCTTGTCCCCAACGAGCTGGGCAGTGTGCACGATT
>JAFPZI010000114.1 GCA_017417365.1 Synergistaceae bacterium | reverse complement strand
TTCGTTGTTGGCTATCACGAAATCCGGCGCGCACCCCAAAGCCGCACTCACCCAATCGATATGGTTCACAATGTTCATGCCCTGAGTCTCTTCCGGCTGAGTCATGAGGTTGCAGATGTAGACCTTCGGGACTGTTGCGCTCCTGAGCTTTGCCGAGAAGTCCTGAAGCAATAAGTTCGGTATTACACTGGTGAACAGGCTGCCCGGCCCAAGAAGGATAATTTCAGCGTCATCGACAGCACTAATCACGTCGTCGAGGGGCTTGGCGTTGAGGGGTTCCAACCATATTTCTCTGAGTTCTTGGCCGTGTTCCGAGATAGCCAGTTCCCCGCGGATTTCCCCGCCGTCTTTGGTCCTGCCTACTAAGGTTATTCCCTCAGTCGTTACCGGAAGGACACGACCCCGAATCGAGAGCAGGTGATTCATCTTCTTGACGGCCAAGCTGAAGTCCCCGCACATTTCCGTTACGGCCAAGAGCAAAAGATTCCCCAAACTGTGTCCGGCCAATTCCCCCCTGTCGAATCGGAAATCCAGAATGCTTCTGAGCTCGTTATCGTTCTCCGCCAGAGCTACTATGCAGTTGCGGACATCACCAGGCGGGAGCATTCCCCATTCATTGCGGATTCTGCCGGAGCTTCCGCCCTCATCAGTAACCGCCACGACTGCCGTAATGTTGCGTGTGTATGCCTTAATGCCCTTCAGGAGCGTAGATAGTCCCGTCCCGCCCCCGACAGCGAGAATGTATGGTGCACTTGAGAGCCGCCGATTGATTGCGCGTTCGATTACCGGCTTCCCTGAACGTGTCTTTATCCGCCCGAACAGGAACAGCACCGCAAGCGTTATGATTATCCCAAGAATGAAGCTCATTTGTGGCCGTGCCCTTTGTCCCTGTGGTCAACGCAGACGCCGGAGTAAATCTTTGAGTAGACGCTGTACAGCCACTCAGCCATTGCCACCGAACGATGCCGCCCCCCCGTGCACCCGACGGCAATATGCAGCTGTCCTCGTACGTTGTTGAGGAATTGGGGGATCGCGAAGTCCATAAAGTTTTTGGTGAGCTCCATGAACTTATGGGTCTCCGGGAACTGCAAGAGGTAATCTTTCACGGGCTTATCCATGCCGGTAAGGTCCTTAAGCTCGCTGACGTAATAGGGGTTCGGCAGGCACCTAACGTCCATGACAAAGCTGCTGTCCTGAGGGATTCCGTACTTGTAGCCGAATGAGCTGATAAGGATAGAGATTCCTCCGTCGAGCTCGAAAAATTCCTTGAGGAGGCGTTCTCTGTGCTGGTGAAGGTCCATCATAGACGTATCTATCACGATGTCAGCACGGTCAAGCAGGGGAGCGAGCAGTTCACGTTCTGCCCTTATGCCCTCGCCAGTCGAGAGTCCACGGCTCAACGGGTGAACACGCCGAGTCCTCTCGTAACGCCTGAGCAGTTCTTCATCAGAGGCAGTGAGGAATATCACCTTCATATCCTTCACCGCGCCCCCCAAAGAATCCGAAATTTTGTCGATGACCTCCACGAAATTATTGCTCACGTTGCGGACGTCAACAGTTGCGACGACTCCCCGGCTGTCTGCGGCTTCTGGTCTGTCAGAGATCAGCCGGAACAATTGAGGCAGCAATTCGGGCGGCATGTTGTCGATGGTGATGAACCCGAAATCCTCAAGGACTTTGAGCGTCATGGTCTTACCTGCTCCGCTCATGCCAGTAACTATTATGAATTGTTTCAACGTGGATTCCTCCTTTGCTCGCGTAATTGTACACCATGAACTACTTCTCTGCGGTGAACGGAAAATAGAACATGTTCTATTAATGCTCGAATCACTGACTGCCTCATCACAAAAATTGTTAATCATGCTCGTAAAATCTGGAATTTTCCTACGCTTTTTTTGCTAAAAACGCTGTGCTATAATTCCATGAGCTATTTCACAGCGCATAACTATTCACGTAACAGAGAGGAGTACTTTCACACCATGAAGAAGGGTACATATCAGCCCCACGTAATACCGAGAAGAAGAAAGATAGGATTTCTTGCACGTTCAGCTTCACCGTCGGGGCGTAAAATCCTGCGCAACAGAAGACGCAAGGGCCGGAAATTCCTGACCCGTGCCTAGTATCTTGACGCTCAGGAAAGGCTGGGAGTTTGACCTAATATTCCGCACCGGGATTCGCGCAAATGGAGAACTGGTGCGGTTATTATATTTGAGGGACAATACCGACTCCATCAAGTTCGGACTTGCTGTGGGAAAACGTCTAGGCAAAGCTCACGTAAGAGTCAGAGGCAGAAGGATTTTGCGTGAGGCTTTCCGTCAGCTCTCGGACAGGATCACTCCGGGTATAAGCATAGTGCTCGGGCTCAAGTCCGCAGGCATTGGCGCAAAGACTCAGGACGTGTACACCGAACTTGAACGCTTATTCATGCGAAGAAGGCTCTTGACGTAGCAGACACTCATGCTCTCACGCTTGGCAATACTCTTAATCCGCACATACCAATTATTGATTTCCCCCTACTTAGGCAAACATTGCAGGTTCTACCCTACGTGTTCAAGCTATGCGATTGAAGTTTACCGTGAGTGGGGATTTGTGCGGGGAACAATTTTGACGGCCAAGAGGCTGCTGAAGTGCGGGGCATGGAACCCGGGGGGCTATGACCCTCCTCCGAGAAAACACGAAAGGTGAGAATCTAAACATGTGGGATCAGGCAAAACTATTGTTGTTCAAGCTGCTGGAGATAATTCACAACGCTATAACCAGCATAGGAATCGGGACTAATTTTGCGTGGGGTCTGGCGATAATCGCGCTTACCCTGTTAGTGAGACTGGCAATGCACCCGTTGACCCAGCGTCAGATGGTGAGCATGCAGAAGATGCAGAAATTGCAGCCGATGATTCAGGTGCTGCAGGAGAAATACGCCGACGACAAGGACAAACTGAATCAGGAGACTATGGCACTCTACAAGGAGCACAAGGTGAACCCTGCGAGCGGGTGCCTGCCGTTGTTGATTCAGCTGCCGATATTCATTCTGCTCTATGGAGTGCTCTATGACCTGACCAAGACCGAAGCCTTCACAAACGTAACGTTCTTGGGCGTGAATCTCGGAGGGAGCGTGCTGACTACAGTGGCGGACGCATTGAGGCTCGTCGACGAATCAGGAGTCAGAATCCCGAATGAACAACTGGGTTTTGTGATGGTATTATTCTCGTCGTTCACGAACCTAAGCCTTCTCTTCTCGAACATAGGAATGTGGATCTTCAACTTTATACTTCTCATACTTATAGCATACTTGACGTGGCTCCAGCAGCATTTATCCTCACAGGGCAATCCCCAGATGGCCATGATGAATTGGTTCATGCCCCTCTTCCTGACGTTTATATGCTTCGGGCTTCCGGGAGGGGTATTGCTGTATTGGGGTGTGTCGTCGCTGATGGGAATAATTCATCAGGTGAGGGTGTCGCGCAAAACCAGTGAGGAGATGAAGACAAAGCCTGTATTATACAAGGATAAGCCCAAAGCAAAATAGCAACGGAGGTGTAAATTATGATTCAGGAACAAAAAATTACACTTGAAGCCTCAGACATCGGCGAGGCAATAATAGAGGCCTCAAAGCAGCTCAAGATTCCGGCGGAGGACCTTCACGCTGAGGTGGTCAGTGAGGAGAAGGGGGGCTTTCTTGGCCTGTTCGGGAGCAAGAAGCTCAAGGTTGAGGTAACGTATTCTGCTCGTCAGGACTTGCTCTCACGGGGGGTTGAGTTCGTGAATGAGGTCTTGAGGTTAATGGACTTCAACGCGGAGTGCACAGCGCAAGAGGGCCACACGCTAGACGTTGAGGGTGAAGACGCTCCTGACTACTTTGTGGGGCGTTACGGGGACGCAATACGCGGCATGGAGTACTTAGTGAATCTCGCTCTCAGGGACCCGAAGAGTGAGCCTCGCCTGAAAGTGGACTCGTGCGGATACCGTGAGCGCAGAACGAAGAGCCTCGAACGTCTCGCGGAAGCCACAGCGCGTCAGGCAATCAAGTACGGCCGTCCTATTCGGCTTGACCCTATGGCCTCGTGGGAACGCTGGGTGATCCACACGACCCTAAAGAACAACAACGACGTTACGACCGAGTCCGTTGGTGAGACACCTATGCGCAAGGTTGTCGTTATCCCGAAGTATGACCCCGACAACGTGAGGACTCCGGGACCGGCGACCCTCAGAGTCAGGGCACAGCGTGAGAGGCGCGACAGGGACGAACAAGAACGCAGAGAACGCTTCCCCTCATCACGAAGACGCTTCAGGCGTTAGGGAAGAAAGCCCCCGGCGAAAAAGCTGGGGGTAATTTTTTGTGCGTGTATGCTATCATTCTTTCACACATAATTTTCAGGAGCGTTGATTCATGAATAATGACAATGAGCGGCTGACTCTCAGAGAAGTACAGCTTGAGGAACTCAATATACTGCTGAAGGTTACGGAATTTCTTGACGCTAATAATCTCTATTACTGCCTGTGCGGAGGTACTATGCTCGGGGCCGTCCGTCATAAGGGGTTCATCCCTTGGGACGATGATATTGACCTGCTGATGTTCCGCGAGGACTTCGAGAAGCTCAGGTCCATAGTGAAGGAACAGAGGCCGCTGCTTGAGGGTGTAGTGTTCCGTCTTCCCGGCGACGATGGATATATTTACCCGTTCATCAAGGCAGTGAACCCGTCGATAATTGTCGATTACGGCAAGCCCGACGATAAATTTCTGTGGATAGACATTTTCCCGATGGACCACTTCCCCGACAGCAAATTAATGCACTGGCTGTACCTGCAGAGGCTAATCACCCTTGAACGCGCACTCTCAATGGGCACATATTCGGATGAGAACATGAGGCAGAGGGGCTATTACGGCAGCTTCACCAGAAAGCTTAAGATGAACATTGCCCGCTTCCTGTATAAATTTTTCGGGGGGTACGAGAAGATTTCACGCCGAATAGACAGAATTGCTCAGGACATGGACAGGAAGTACAAGGCCTCCCAGCACGTCGGGGACGGGTCTTGGCCGAACGGTATGAAGGACTATTTCCGGGTTGAGTGGGTCAGTCCGTCGGTGAAAATGCAGTTCGAGGGGTACGAGTTCAACGTGCCGGAGAAGTATGACTCCTACCTCACGAGGTTTTACGGGGACTACATGACTCTTCCGCCGGAGGACAAGAGACAGACTCACTACCTGACTGCTTACCGGGCCAAGCCATGAACATAGTTATTATCATGTCGGGAGGTGTCGGTTCCCGTTTCGGGACGGTCATCCCAAAACAGTACAACATGATAGCCGGAAAGCCTGTGATAGATTACGTGATTGACGCGGTAAAACTCTCACAGCTAACTGACCGGGTCGTGGTCGTAATGGACCCTCAGTATATCGGCTATTCTGAGAGCCTCAGACAATCGGACTTCGACATTGCCCCGAACGGTGCCGCGAGACTCGAGTCAATGTACAACGGCCTAAAGCTCATCAAGGAGAAATACCCATGTGAAAAGGTCGTGATTGTTGATGCTGTTGCTCCGTTCCTGTATGCGGGGCTGATTGACGACTACTTCAGGAAACTCGATGAGTATGACGCAGTGATAACAGCACAGAAGATTACCGGCGGCTTCACGGACATCAACGACTCGAGGCTGGACCGGGAGAAATACATAATCACGCAGTCCCCAGAGGGCTTCAGGTTTGAGCTGCTCTGGAACAACTTCGACGTTGATTTCCCCTATCAGGAGACGGCCGGACTCCTTCCCGACGGGTCAAAGAGGTTCTACAATTTCGGCTTCAGGAACAACCTCAAACTTACTTACGACTTCGAACTCTCCTACGCTGAACACATGCTGCGTTATCTTGGCAAAATCAACAGTGAGAGCAACGTAGCCTTCTTCGACAAGAGCATATTAATCACTGAGGGCCTGAGAGCATTTCTCCTGAGAAACGAGTTCAGGAAGACCCAATTATGGCTTGATGAAGTGTATATGAACATGCCCCGCCTGATTTCCCGCTGGCAGATAAGCTCATTCGTCCCGAATCAGGTATCACGTTACGGCCTTGTACTTCAGGCGAAATCCCAGACATTGGGCGACGTGGTCATCAAGTTTATTCCGCCATTCGTCGGCAGGTATGAGCGTGAACTCGAGGCCATGAGGATACTGCCGGAGTCGTACATGTGCCCGCTGCTTGACGCTGGCGAAACTTGCGGGTGTATGCTCCTCAGAAGGATAGTGCCCGCAAAATACGCCAGCTTTGAGGAGAATCTCAAGCTCACGGAACTTTTCCGCAACGTCATCAACGACGCTGTAGAGTATGACGAATCTTTGGGCCTCAAGAATATTCCGTTCTACTATGACGAATTGATCCACAAGCTCGAACATGCTGACCTAATGCCATACGGACGCGAGGAAATAGAGCCTGAACTGAGATACGCCGCAGACCTGTACAGGAAAGTTTTTGGGGACTCAAAGCTTTACGTTCTTCACGGGGACCTCCACGAGCTTAACATTCTTGACGACACAAAACGCTTCTGGGGCATTGACCCGAACGGAATGATTGCTCCCCTTGAGCTTGAGTGCGTGAGGTTCATCCGCAATGACGTTAGGAATCACCCTCAGTTCGGTTTTGCGCACAGGTTTGAACTTCTGCTGAGGAGTTTTGCGCGCTTCGTGGACATTCACAGGCTGGCTGATATATTCATAATCGACATGGCTTTTACGACTTACAACAGCGTCTTTGAGAACGAGGACAGGGCTCAGGAGACCGACGCTGACCTTGAGCTAATCAGGACAGCCAAAGACTGGAAGGCCAATCATGAAGTATGACTCGATAATCATCGGCCCCGTGTCTGTGGACATAAACATAGACTGCGAGGGAAATACGCTGCGTGAACTGGGGGGAGCTGTTGTGCAGGCAGGATGGGCGGCTGGCAGGTGCGGCTTCCGTGCGTGCGTCCTCACGAAGGCAGGGGGAGGCGTTGACGTTCACGGCCGGTTCTCCGGGAGCGGTGCGGATGTCGTGGTGCTTGAGTCGCGGTCAACCTGCTCGATTCGTAACCGCTACCTCACACCCGACAAGGAACGCCGCGAGTGTACGGCCTTGAGTGTGTGCGACTCGTTCACGTTGAGGGACCTTCAGTCGTTCGGCGGAAACTCTGCGGAGGTCTATCACTTTGCGGGACTGATTTACGGAGATTTTGACCGTCCCGAAGAGATGTTCAGATTGAGGGGCGCAAAAGTGGCCGTTGATGTTCAGGGCTTATTGAGGCATGCTGAGGCAGACGGGACTATGGCCTTCCACGACTGGCGGGAAAAACTCACCTGCCTTCCGTTAATCGACTACCTCAAGACCGACGCTGCAGAGGCTGAGATTCTCACGGGAGAGTCCGACAGGTACAGGGCCGCAGAAATTCTCTCAGGCTGGGGAGCACGCGAGGTCATGATCACCCACAACACAGAAGCGATAGTCTTTGACGGCAGAAATTTCTACTCATGCCCACTGAAGCCACGTAACTTGAGCGGCAGGACAGGAAGGGGAGACACTGCATTTTCCGGCTACGTCAACAGCAGAATACGTCAGGGAATCCCGGAGGCATTATTGTTTGCGTCGGCCCTCGTGTCCCTCAAGATGGAGAAGCCCGGCCCCTTTAACGGAACTCGTCAGGATGTCATGAATTACATTGACAGGTTCTACAGTCCTGACTCGGTGAGGGTCTCATGAAGTTATTCGGGAAGTCCGCAAAGATTTTCACCGGCATAATTCTCGTGTTAGTGTCCGTGTTTCCGTCCTACTGGCTGCTTGCAATGTCGGTCAGGCCTATGGACGAAATGAGGGGCCGAATATCGCTGATTCCCTCATCGCTGACCCTTGAGCACTTCAGGAATCTATTCACGGAGAAGGATTTCTCACGGGCATTGGCCAACAGCCTTCAGGTGTCGTTAATCTCGCTGGCCTTCTCGCTGGTGTTCGGGGTATGCGCTGCTTACGTCCTGACGCGCCAAAGATTCAGGTTCAGGGCCAAGAAACCCTTCAACTTCTGGATTCTAATCGTGAGGATACTTCCGCCGGTCGCATTCACAATCCCTCTGTACACAATGTTCAACAGGCTCGGCCTCCTCAGCACAAAGATTCCTGCCCTGCTGTCGTGCATATTGATTAACATACCGTTTATAGTGTGGTTCATGGTGAGCTTCTTCCAGAGACTGCCGGAGGACATCGAGAAGAGCGCGCGAATTGACGGAGCGTCAGAGTGGCAGTTGTTCACGCGTATAGTCCTGCCTCTTGCTGCCCCGGGAATCGCTGCAGTAACTATGCTGTCATTCCTCTACGCATGGAACGAATACACGTACAGTATAATTTTCGTGCAGTCTCCGAAGAATTACACGATACCCTTGACGCTTGCAACCCTGAACTCTGAGGACTCGCTCACGAATTTCGGGCTTGTTGCTGCCGGAGGGATTATGTCTGTGCTTCCTGTGTTAGCGTTTGTGGTCTTTGCTCAGAACTACCTGATAGCTGGGCTGTCGGGCGGTGCTGTGAAAGAATAATTACCCTAAGGAGGTTATTATCGTAATGAGAAAATTTGTCTTGTCAATGCTGGTTGTGCTCCTGCTGGTCTCTTCTGCGTGTGCTGAAGTTACGTCCCTGACTCTTGCTTTGAGGGCGGGGACTTATTCGGAGGTCATCAAGAGGTGCCTTCCTGCCTTCGAGGCTGAACACGGTGTGAAGGCTGAGGTCCTCGAACTCGCTGAAGACGACCTGCACTCAAAGCTTGCCCTAGACGCTGCCAACAGTGAAGGGGCTTATGACCTGTGCATGGTTGACGGCTCATGGATGGCGGAGTTCAGCTCCAACGGAGTCTTAGCCGATTTGGGGGCTCTGGGCGTTGAACTCGACGACGACATTATTCCTGCGGCCACGAAAATTTCTTACTACGGAGGAAAGTTATACCTTGTGCCGTATTACGGGAACGTTACGGTTCTGCTCTACAACAAGGCACTTGTGAACGGCAAGCCGCTTAACTCACTTGATGACCTTCTGTCGGTGTGCAGGGCAGCAAAGGAGTCCGGCAAGAAGGGATTCATCTACAGGGGCGACACGGAGAATAATTTAGTTGTGGACTTCATGCCTGTATTGCTGTCGTTCGGAGCTTGGGTTCTCGACGGGAACAACAAGCCTTCGGTCAATACCCCCGAGTTCAGGGAGGCCGTGAAGTTCTACCTTGAGTTAATCGCTACTGGAGACGCTGAGGCAAAAGACGACCTCATCGCCACGATAGACAGCGGGGCAGGCACTATGGGAGTCGGCTGGCCGGGATGGTACCTGCCTAGTGAGTCATCGAACGCCGATTACTGTGCGATAACCGGACGGGTGAGCAATGACGGCACCGCTCACAACGCCAACGTTTACGGTGTCTGGACGATAGGAATCCCCGCCAACAGCACTCACAAGGCCTTAGCTGCTGAACTGTTGAAGTACCTGATTAATCCTGCTGTCCAGAAATCTACTGTGGAGTTCGGCGGAGTCCCTTGCAGGTATTCCAGTCTCACGGACCCGGAAGTCTTGGCCAAGTTCCCGCAGTATAAAGTGGTCTGCGCAGCTCTTGAGGGCGGGGTCTACAGGCCGGTAATCGAGGAATGGACGGAGTTCTATACGATACTCGGCACAGAGCTTGGCAATATCTTCAACGGAGTTAAGACCGTCGATAAGGGGCTGGAGGACGCACAGACAGCATTAGAGCAGCTCATGAACTAGGGGAAATCCGCCGTCATGATGAAAGCTGACAAGAGATTCGCGGTCTTTATGGTGCTGCCTGCACTGGCTGTTATGCTCATTATGACGGTTTACCCTATGGCCTCGACAATCTATTACAGTTTTACGGACTTCAGGCTTCTGAGGCGGAATATCAGCTTCACAGGCCTGAAGAATTATGCTTCCCTCCTCAGCAATGAATACTTTCTCGCGTCAGTCTGGAACACCGTAAAATTCTCCCTCCTCGCAGTAACGTTTGAAGTTGTGCTGGGTTTCCTGACAGCGTTATACGTCAACAGCCTCAAGAGCCTTAGACTGCAGAAAGTTCTGCGCACAGTCATTCTTCTGCCCTATCTTCTGCCTACGGTAACCGCAGCACTCAGCTGGAGAATGATGCTCTCACCCAATTACGGCATAGTGAATCAGTTCTTGGCCCCAATGGGGCTTCCTGTGCATAACTGGTTCAGGGACATACACACGGCGTTTGCTATGCTCGTGGTGATAGACGTGTGGCAGAATATGCCGTTCGTGTTCCTGATGGTCTATGCGGCTCTGCAGTCGATACCTCAGGAACAGTACAAGGCCGCAAGAATCGACGGTGCCGGCACAATCGCTCAGGTCTGGTACATAACTCTTCCCAATCTCAGGACGGCATTAATGCTCTGTACTCTGCTCAGGACTATTGACACGTTCAGGATATTCGACAAGGTCAACCTTCTCACTGGAGGGGGCCCGGCGGGAAGTACCACGACGATAACGCAATACATCTACAACAGCGGGATAAAGAGCCTCAAATTCGGGATGGGGAGCGCGTGTGCAATAATTATGACGGGGTTAGTTCTTGTGCTTTCGGCCCTTTACGTAAGGGACATAATGAACCAGAGGAGCATTTAGCCTATGTCATCAGTAATCCTGAAGAATATACGCAAAAGTTATGACAATGAGTCCTTCGCCATTCACGACTTCTCAATCACGATAGCCGACAGAGAATTTATCGTCCTTGTTGGGCCGTCGGGGTGCGGGAAGTCCACAGTTCTTAACATGATTGCCGGGCTTGAGGACATAACGGACGGAGAATTATTCATTGACGGCGAATTGATGAATGACGTTGAGCCTCAGAGCAGAAATATCGCTATGGTCTTCCAGTCATACGCCCTCTATCCACATATGAGCGTGTTCGGGAACATGGCCTTTGCCCTGAAGCTCCAGCATACACCCAAAGCCGAAATCGACTCGCGTGTCCGTGAAGCCGCAGAGATTCTCGGCCTCACCAAGTACTTGGACCGCAAGCCCAAAGAGTTATCCGGGGGGCAGCGTCAGAGAGTCGCAATAGGCCGGGCAATCGTGAGGAAGCCGAAAGTTTTCCTGATGGATGAACCCCTGAGCAACTTAGACGCAAAGTTACGCACACAAATGCGCTCGGAGATCCTCAAGCTCAGGAGGAGAATCAACACTACATTCATTTACGTAACTCACGACCAGACCGAAGCTATGACACTCGGGGACCGAATAGTGGTCATGAAGGACGGAAGGATTCAGCAGACAGGGACCCCGCAAGAAGTTTATTCGAGGCCGACAAATATTTTCACGGCGGGCTTCATCGGGACTCCGCAGATGAATTTCTTGGACGCAGAACTGGAAATCAGGGACGGAATTTACTGCTTGAATGCCGGAGGTGTCATCACAGTTCTTCCGCAGGACAAGCAGAATAATCTTCGCAGCGTGAACCCACAGCCGGTTACTGCCGGAGTCAGGCCCGAACATATCACCCTCGGCGACGGCGGCAAATTTTCGGGCACTGTCGATATTTCCGAACACTTAGGGAGTACCATTCATCTTCACGTCAGCACGCTCGGTACGGATATGATTATCGCTGTCCAGACAATGAACGCCCAAAAGGGTTTTGCGTCGGGCGAAAAGATTTCGTACAGTCTTGACGGGAGGTTCATTCACATATTCAGCAAGGAGACTGGGAAAAATCTTGAACGTTATGATTACGGCACATTCGGGCTGTGATGGTTACGCGATGAACTCGGAGGCATATATCCGGCACGCTCTGTCTCTCCCGATAGGCGCACTTGAAGTCGACGTACGGAGGGATATTGACGGGGGATTGGTCCTGACCCACAACCCAATAGACCCCGGGCAGGACTGCATGACTCTGCGTGAGGCTTTCGGGCTTTTCCGGGACGTGAACGTGTGCGTCAACTGCGACCTCAAGGAGAAGGAGCTTGAACGCGGTGTGCTGAACTTGGCGGGTGAGTCGGGAATAAGCAGGGAACGTGTGATCTTCACCGGGAGTCTGACTGACTGGCGGGACGAGGAACTCTCGGAATTTGTGTGGCTGAACCCTGAGGAGGTTATACGGGACTTCTACGAGGGGAATAGCGACTCTGAACGCGTAATCATGGAGGCAGCAGAGCATCACTATCCTGCGGTGAATATAGATTACCGTTACGTTGATGAAGAACTTCTCAGGCAGGCAGAGCGTTACGGAGTGGGGGTAAGTCTGTGGACAGTTGACGACGTTCAAGCCCTCCCGAAAAGTCTTCAGGCCCCGCCAATCATCAACATCACGACGAATTACCCGATGAGGCTTTATACATTCATGCAGGAAAGGGGATTCACACATGGACATTCAGAGGGGTTTTCGCGATAGTCTCAGCAAGTATCTTGATGCTTCACAGCCCTTCACGGTAAGGCTTGGGGTCTCGGGTTCGGGAGTGTATGACTATTCGTGTTTTGGTGTCGACGGGAATAACAAGCTCAGTGATGACCGCTATATGGTCTTCTACAACCAGACACGCTCACCCAACAACGAAATCACTTACTCCCCAACTGGAGTCTTCACTGTGGACTTGGCGGGACTGCCTGAGGAGATTAGCCGACTTGTCTTCACGGTGAGCATTGACGGGGCCGGGACGATGGGGGAAATCTCCTCACACTCAGCGTCAATCACACAGGGAAGTTACGAGTCCCTTAGTCTGAATCTGGGAGGGTCTGACTTCAGGACACAGAGAGCAATAATTTCGCTGGAACTCTACAGGAAGGACTCAGACTGGCGAATTTCCGCAACAGCTTCGGGGTTCAACGGTGGCCTTCCCGAACTCCTGAGGCACTATGGAGGCCAAGAACAGCCCGCGCCCAATGGGGAAAAGGTCTCGCTCGAGAAGAAACTAGCACAGAACGCCCCAAAACTTGTCTCACTGGCCAAGCCCTTAACCGCAGAACTCAGGAAGCGAAATCTTGAGGCCCTCACAGCAAGAGCAGCCTTAGTGCTGGATATTTCCGGCTCAATGTCAAAACGCTACTCGGACGGAACGGTTCAGGAGATAGTGAACAAGACCCTTCCGCTGGCTGTGCAGTTCGACGACGACGGGGAGCTGGACTTCTGGTATTACGGGACTACTTGCAGACGAATGGACTCGGTGAACATGTCCAACTATGAGCGCGCGGTTCCGCCAGACTGGAAGAGCCTCATGCGCTCAATCGGAGGACAGACCAACGCCGCCGAAGTCATGCAGGAAATCATCAGCGAGTATTCAGGCAGCAGGACACCGGCCTATGTGTTGTTCATCACTGACGGGGGGTTCACCAGCGAGGGCAGGGTCAAGAAGCTAATAGCTGAGGCATCAAGGCAGGCTATATTCTGGCAGTTCGTGGGAGTGGGCGGGAAGTTGGGAGGACGAGGCTACGGGATTCTTGAGAGGCTCGACGGTATGGGCGGGAGGTTCGTGGACAACGCGAATTTCTTCACC